>JAPPOW010000077.1 GCA_028817775.1 Candidatus Melainabacteria bacterium
ACTGGTCAAGTTATCCAATTTATTTAGGTAAGCGTGAGCCTGATGAGTTTTTTCACTCTAGTTATATTACAAATCAAGTTGATTCAAACTCTTTTATTCAGGAATTTCAAGCATTTCACCATTTGGATGATGAAGGCTATGATTTTTTTGATGGTGAGACAGTTTATGGAGATGAGGAATTTATCAAGCGAGCATTGGAGCCTGCTATTGTTAAGTCTTATAGTGAGTTTGATCATAATGAATGGGTTGATAGTCAGTTAGTTGAATTATTGTATGAAGCAATTTACACTCGTATTGATTTGAGTAAGCGAGAGTGCTTATGGTTGTATGTTTATGCTTTGCAGGATTTGACTTCATTAAATTATCAAGAAATTGTTGACCTGGTTGATGCTCCAAACAAGGGAGCACTGAAGCAAATGAATTATCGTTTTAAGAAGGGACATTTGTCTACAGAGAAGTTTGCTAGTATTTACAATGGATTGAGGTTGATTAAGGATAATGTCAATACGAAGCGTTACGGGGTTACCACCCGGAGTGAATAAGGTAACGGTACTTGGCTATGGCATTAGTGCACGCAGCACTATAGATTTCTTCTTGGCAAATGAACCTGAGCTTCAGCTTCGGGTCTCTGAATTGAAGCCTCGTGAAAATTTTGATGGGATTGAAGCCTATGAAGCCCAGGGTGTTCAGTTTGAATTTGGGCAGCAAAGCCTAGGCTTTATCAAAGCTGATTTTGTGATGGTCAGTCCTGGCATCCCACCCCATGCTCCAATTATCCAGCAGCTTAGAGAGTCTGGAGTTAATATGGGTACTGATCTTGATTTGTTTATGCAATTGGTGCCTGGTAAAGTGCTTGCTGTCACTGGCACCAACGGCAAAACTACCACTGCAAGTTTGCTCGCTCATCTCTTTGATACTCAAGCTTTGGGCAATATTGGTTTGCCATTGTTAGAATTTGCGAAGCTTGAGAACCAAGAAATCTTTGTGCTTGAACTTAGTTCGGCGCAGATTTTTTACTCACAACTTCTCAAGCCGGTGGACTGTTCTATTTATCTCAATTTCAGTGATGATCACCTTGATTGGCATAAAGATCTTGATGAGTATCGTGAGGCTAAAGCTCGCTTATTCAAACATGATGGCTTGCTGGTCCTGAATCAAGATGATGCCACTTGCAAGTCTTTGGCTAGTGCTAATAGCAAGTTCTTTTCTACTGAAGCTGTGACTGATGCTTATTACAAAGATGGAGCTCTCTATCTGGCTGGTTCAGAACTAATTAGTTGTGATGATTTAAAATTGGTGGGCAAGCACAACTACTCCAATATTCTTGCAGCAGTGCTTGCTGCTAGTAACTCACGACTTGATAGAGAGACTATTAAAACAAGGCTACAAAGCTTTGAGCCAGTGCCGCATCGTTTGGAATATATAGCTACTGTCAATGGACACAAATGCTACAACGATAGCAAGGCTACTAATCCTGATTCAGCAATTAGAGCACTAGAGGCCTTCGATAGATCTATTGCTATTGTTGGTGGTAAGAATAAAAATCTAGACTTGTCTGAATTTATTAAAGTGCTTGAACAGAAAGCAGAACGGGTTATTGCAATTGGTGAGATCAAAGCTCAATTTTCAATAGCTAAGCAGGTTGAAACTTTGGAGCAGGCTGTCGAACTCGCTATTAGCCATGACTCAAATTTACCAATAGTGCTTGCTCCAGCAAGTTCAAGTTTTGATATGTTCAGCAGTTACCAAGAGCGAGGAGACGAGTTTAAGCGCCTGGTATACAATGGAGTGAGTGCAAGCTGCTCCAGTAACTAAAGCTCAATTAAATAAGGTTGACCCCTTCTTTCTGCAGGTTACCCTAGCTCTGGTTGTTGTCGGTATTGCTTTTGTTGTTAGTGCTTCTTGGCACGAATCACTTAGATATTTTGCTTCGCCTTGGGTGTTTATTGTTAAGCATATAGTCTCAGTGGTTTTTGGGCTAAGCATAATGTTTGTATTTAGCTTCTTGCATTTTAGATGGCTCAAGACTTTAGCATGGCCATTATTGATTACAGCACTTGTAGCTCTAGTCTTGACTGCTAAGTTTGGTGTAGTTTCAGGCGGCTCTAGGCGCTGGCTGGCATTGGGTTTCCTTAATTTACAAGTTTCAGAGTTTGCCAAAATTATTGCTGCTCTAATTGTTACCAAGGTGCTAGTCGAGGGGCGTAATCAAGTTTGGGCATTCTTGGGGGTGCTGCTGATGGCTGGTCTGGTACTTAAGCAACCAGATTTGGGCGGCAGTATTCTGATAATGGCAGCAGCACTTGCTGCAGTTTATGCTTCTGGTTTTAATTTGTTTGCATTTGTTGCTGGGCTAGCGGGCTTTATTTATCTGGGAGTGCAGCAAGTACTTCGTACTCCTTATCAAATGGATAGAGTCAAGTATTGGTTGGATCCATATTCTGACCCTCTTGGACACGGTTATAATCTAATCCAGTCTATTAGAGCTATTGGTTCTGGTGGGCTTTGGGGCGTAGGGATTGGTGCCTCGGTGCAGAAACTTGGCCCCCTGCCAATTGCCTATGCTGATTTTATTTTCTCAATCATTTGTGAAGAAGTTGGCTTGCTTGGAGCAGCAGGTTTACTATTCTTGTTCTTTGCTTGGATTTACCGCGCGCTCTATATCAGTCTCAATGCTGAAGACAGTTTTGGGCAGATTTTTGGTTTCTCACTGACTTTGATTTTTGCATTCCAGGTTTTGATTAATATAGCTGTAGCCACTGGCTTGTTTCCAATTACTGGTATGACCTTGCCACTGGTAAGCTTTGGTGGTAGCAGTTTCTTGTCAGCTTCTATAATTGTTGGGATTTTACTAAATATATCTAGGTTCTCAAGGCTTTAGCCTGGCTATTAAGAGCTCTAATCTCAAGAATCCCGCGCAAAGCAGCTTCAAGCTCATCAAGTTTAATCATATTAGGACCATCAGAGAGAGCTTCATCTGGACGTGGGTGGGTCTCTGCAAAAATTCCAGTAGCCCCGGCTGCAACTGCAGCTCGTGCCAGAATCGGCGCAAAGTGAGAATTGCCGAGTGACTTATCGCCGCCAGCGCCAGGCAATTGACAAGAATGAGTTGCATCAAAAATTGTTCTGATACCCATCTCACGAGCTTGTTCAAAGATACGCATGTCTACAACTAGATTGTTGTAACCAAATGTATTACCACGCTCACAAATAAAAACAGATCCTGGCTCAAAAGTTCCATCTGCTGCGTTATGCTCGCCCTCATTGGCTACAGCCAACTTCGGGACGTCCTTGCGGACTCTCGCAAGCCTTGCATCTGAATCCTTTTCAGCTAGGATCATGCTGGCTTGAGTTTCTTCAACTTTGGTAACAATATTCTTGATTTCAGGAGGTGATAAAAATTGTCCCTTCTTTATATTAAGTACTTTACTAGTTTGTGCTGCTGCCACAATTAGGTCAGTCTGCCGGCATAAGAAAGCTGGGATCTGCAAAATATCAAGCACTTCAGCAGCAGGCTTACAGTGAGAAGTCTCATGCACATCACTCACCAAAGCAAAACCAAAATCCTGCTTAACCTTACTAAGTTGTTTAAGACCTTCTTCTAGCCCAGGGCCACGGAAGCCATTAATCGATGAGCGGTTAGCTTTGTCATAACTAGCTTTGAATACCCAAACCACTCCATCAGCTAAACCCTCAGCTTCTAAATTAGCTTTGATCTTCTCAAGTCCAGTGGCAATCTCAAACAAGAGTCCTTCTGACTCGATAACACAGGGCCCTAATAGAATAGGGAAGCTGTTTGGGGACATAACTTGCTCAGAGAAAGACATTGCAGCTGATTATACCATTAAGCCTGCATCAATATTTATAACTTCCCCAGAAATAGCATTAGCTTTATCACTAATCAAGAATTCAACTAACTCAGCTACTTCTTGAGGCTCGATAAAACGTTTGAGTAAGCTACCAGCAGTAGCCATAGTTTGAGCTTGCTCGCTTGGTAATAAAGTCTGAGCCATGTCGGTGCGCACCCAGCCAGGGCTGACTAAGTTGATAGTGATACCAAGTTGCGCTAATTCAGGCGCTAGTGATTTCATCATTGCAGTCATACCGGCTTTGGAGGCTGCGTAGGCTGGCGCTCCAGCATTGCCATAAGCACTCACTGATCCCATCAAAATTATATGCGAGCCAGAACTTAATAAAGGAAGAGCTTGCTGCACAGAGCGAAAGGCACCAGTAAGATTGAGATCAAGCACTTTGCTAAATTCATCGGCGTCGTGTTTGGCAATTGGGTTTTCGTAATAGATTCCAGCATTGCAGACTAGAGCATGCAAACTCCCGCATTGTTTGAGATAGCTATCAATGCTAGCTGAATCTCTGACATCAAGTTCTTTGGAGCTAGGTGCGTAGACTTTGTAGCCTGTACTGAGCTGATTAGCAATTGCTTTGCCGATCCCTCGTGAGCCACCAGTGATTAGAACTTCTTTCATAAGACTGTCATCCTGAGCACGAAGTGCGTCAGGATCTCATTGTCGCATACCTGGGCGATCCTGAGCACTTCGTGCTCAGGATGACAACAAAAAGCCCCAGCATATGCCGGGGCTTTACAAAATTCGTTGAGCTTAAAACTATACTGCTTGGAGTTCAGGTTTACCTTCATCAAGAACTGCACCTTCAATAGGGCAAGCTGCTAAGCAAGCACCACAGTCAATGCAAGTATCCATGTCGATGTATGGATATTTGAAACCTTTGGCGTTTTTCTTTTCCTCATCTGGCCACTTGATACAATCAACTGGACATACTGGGATACAATCCTCTGCACCTTCACAAACTTCTGAAACTATAGTGTATGGCATTCTTTTCTCCTTCTCGAATCAGTCACTCAGGTTATGATGCCCTGAGCTCAATCAATACTAACAAGAAAGTTTTACAAATTATGCTTTTGAGAATCATTCTCAGACCATGCCGGAAAGTCCAAGAACTGCGTTACGCTCGCCCTCATTGGCTTTAGCCAACTTCGGGACGTCCTTAAGGACTCTCGCAAGCCTTGTTCTTAAACTTTCCAACAAGGTCTGAGCAACTGGGTTTTTGAGAATCATTCTCATGCTTTAACAATACTTACAGATTCGTACTGGAAAGATTTTCCCTGGATTACTAATCATTTTAGGATCAAAAACCTTGCGTAATTTGAGCATAGTCTCCATATCCTCATCTGAAAATAGAAAGGGCATATAGTCACGCTTCTCAACGCCAATACCATGTTCGCCAGAAAGCACACCACCAAGTTCTATACAAAGTTTCATGATCTCATGGCTAGCTTTATGGATTCGATCAATCACTTCTGGATCTTTATCTGGGTCATAAAGAAAATTAGGATGTAGGTTACCATCAGCAGCGTGCAAGACACTGGCTAGTTTCAAATCATACTTAGCTGCAATTTCTTCAATCCTCTCAGTAGCTTCTGGAATTTTAGAGCGTGGTACTACAGCATCATACAAATACCAATAAGGAGCGATCTTTCCAAAAGCAGCAACTGTACCCTTGCGAACTTTCCAAAGAAACTTACGCTCCTCAGGGTCCTGACTTTCTTTAAACAATAATGGTTTGAACTCACGTTCAATCAGTTCTCTGATTGCTTTAGCTTCAAGTAAGATTTCATCATTATCACCATCAAGCTCTAACAAAAGTACAGCTTTACTTTCTGTTGGAATCCCTAAATCAAAACTTTTACAGACAGCTTCAAGTGCACCCTCATCAATCATCTCAAGGGCTGTGGGCTTGAAGCCCTCACGAATGACAGCAGAAACTAATTGAGCAGCTTCAATTGCTGAGCCAAATGCAATTTGCATTGTTAAAAATGATTCAGGGATTTTTTGCAGCTGCACTAGAGCTTTGGTGGCAATGCCGAGTGTACCTTCGCTACCAGTAAACAAACGAGAGAAATCAATTTGCGAGCGCCGAGCTTGATAAATCTTTTCTGCTTTTTGATTTAAATCAAAAGCTTTACAAGCTTGCTCGTTAATTTCACCAAAGTAAACTATCTCTCCATCCGGCATCACCAGTTCAAGCCCAAGAATTTGATCTGAACTAACTCCATGTTTGTAACAATGAATGCCACCGGCGTTCTCAGCGATATTGCCGCCAATAGTGCATGAATCCTGGGAGCTAGGGTCTGGTGAGAAATGTAAGCCACTTGATTTGACCAGCTCACTCAGTGCTGAATTAACTAAACCAGTTTCAATTAATGCCATACGGTTATCAAAATCAGAGGCAATTAATTTATTCATGCCAGCCGTAGAAATGATGACAGTATTCTCATCGCCAATAGCACCGCCACTGAGCCCGGTGCCAGCACCACGCGCAAGAAAATTTAACTTGGGATAGTTATTAATTAGTTTGACTATGCGTGATACATCTTCAGTTGAGTTGGCGATAACTATCAAAGCTGCTTTTTGTTTGAATAAAGAAGTAGCGTCGGTGTCATAGAGATAGCGATCTGTATCACTATCCAGGATTTGATCTGCACTCAGTATTTTGGACAGATCACTAATTAAATTGCTGATAGTTTGCTTATGTGACACGCTTCTGTTATATTATATATTTAATTTATTATGCTTAGTTCTGCTGCAGCTCTTAGAAATATCGCTTATCAATTCCCTCAGCGAGAGGAGCTGGTTGGCTCTGTGCCTCGTTTTGAAATGGACGACCTTGATCCTGCTATTAGTCCAGCCTTTGATGATATTAATGACAATTTATTACCTGAGCTAATTGGCTTTATTAATGAACTTATTACTGCTGAACGAGCTGGTGTGCAGAGTGGCAATTTGGTAATTGATAATCATGCTTATCAAGTTACAATGCGACCAGTTGAAACCGGAGATCAGAGTGATAATGCCAGATTGGTTTTGATGGCACATGATAGAGATGATGCAAAGCCAAGTAAGTTGGCTTTTGATTGTAGGCTTGAAAGAGCAGCAGATGGTACTATCACTGGCTGGCACCCGCAAGTCACAGAAGCTTGTTTTACTGGAGCTGATAAATCTCGTACTCGTTACTATCAAGAAGGCGCTCTATCATCAGATCCTGCAGATAAGTGGTGGCTCGACCAGCAGCCAGTCTTCGCTGATACCTCAAAGGCTAGAGTTCGTTTTGATAGTTACGCAGATCACTCAAATAGTCCGGGTTTGATTTTTGCGGTGGCTTAAACTTCAACTAAACAATTACTGTATTTAGCTTCTTTGCCTCTAACAATATTGTTATAGAGTGCTTGTAGTTTAGCTGTAATAGGACCTGCTTTGCTGTCACCCAATTGGTAGTGATCGATAGAACCAATCGGTACTATCTGAGCACCAGTACCACAGAAAAATGCTTCATCAGCTACATAAAGTTCACTACGATAAATAGCACGGCTTTCAAACTCTAGTCCCAACTCGTCGGCAGCAAGCTTAGCAATAAAGCTACGAGTGATACCTTCAAGAATATTGTCAGCAACTCTAGAGGTGATTAATTTACCATCACGGATGATGTATAAATTCATAGCTGAACCTTCAGCAACATAGCCTGCTTCAGTTAGATAGATAGCTTCATCATAACCAGATAGCTGAGCGTTGGCTTTAGATAGTGCAGTGTTAACATAGCTACCATTGATTTTGGCGCGTGGCGGAATGGCGTTATCGGAAATTCTTCTCCAGCTAGAAACTTCTACTGAGACTCCCTTTGAGGTATCGAGGTAATCACCAAGATCAATTGAAGTTACTACAAAACTATCTTCATCAGCATCACCAATCACACTTGGTCCGATACGCTCGCAAGCTTTGAACCAGCTTGGTCTGATATAGGCATCTGACTTAGGTTTATTTTTCTGCAGCAACTCAATCACGATCTTGCTCATTTCTTCAACTGTGTAATAGGGCTGAAGCCTGAGGATTTTGCAGCTTTGTAACAAGCGAGCAAGATGCTCTTCGAGATGCAAAACAAATAATTTATCCTGTTCTTTGTTGTAGTAAGCACGAATTCCTTCAAATACCGCAGTACCATACATGAATGCATGTGTCATGACAGAGATTTTGGCATCCTCATATTTGAGAAATTCCTTACCAAGAAAGGCGTATGGGTGGATTGTGATTGGTACTGTAGCCATAGGAATATTAGGTCTATAATATAGCATTATGAAACAGAAGACGGTGTATTTACTTTATGGTCTGGCTCTAATGATTTTGGGTTTGATTGGTTTTTACTTAACTCATTCCAAAACAGCTCTTTATAGTAGCTTACCTGCTGCGGTAATCATTATTGCCCTTAGTTTTTTTACTGGCAACACTGCTGTTTTGCTAATTACCCGTGTTGTGAATTTAGCTTTGATTGGAGCCTTTGCTTGGAGAGCAAATATCGCAATTTCAGCCATATCAAATGGTGGAGAATATGCTCTGACTAAAGGGATTTTGATTCCCCTGATGGCACTAGTGAGTGTTGGCGCACTTGCTATAAGTCTGCTTGCTCCTAAGTATCCTGAAGATCTGTCATCCTGAGGAGTCGCGTCGAAGCGAAGCGAAGACGGACGACGTCAGGACCTCCCTAACTTTGCGTAACGGCAATGGGATCCTGACGCCCTAAAGGGCTCAGGATGACATTAGGATCTCCATTTGATTGAACAACCAGCAGAAGGTTTATCCTCAAAACTAATTTTGTCACTAGTCTTGAGATCATTGAGTGCGCGCTCTAGATCTTCAAAGCAAGCGTGATAGCAGAGTCTATAAGTTGGCTCCTGTGAGATTGCCACGTCGCCCTCGGCTTCTCGCAATGATGATTTTTTAAATACAAAAATATCAGGAGTGCAGACAGCACCAAAAGCTCGCGCAACTTCTTGCTCTTCATCAAATAAATAAGGAAACTCAAATCCATACTTGGCTGCAAACTTAGCCATATTCTCAGGACTGTCTTCTTCACGGTAATCTGGGTCGTTAGCTGAGATAGCAATCCAATCAACAAAATCCTGAGTCTTAGAAGCAAGCGCTGAGAAATCTTCTGCGATACGCACTACATAGGGACAATGATTGCAAATGAAAGCTACTACTGTTATATCCTTCTCTAGGTCAGCGTTTGAGAAATTACGATCACTGCTTGTATCCGGCAAATCAAAGTTTTGGATTGCTTTGCCGTATTCTAATTCACTTGATTCGAGTAATACCATGACAAATCTATTTTAGCATTTGGATTATGTCGGCTATGAGACCAAGAGCAAACTTGAATACCAATAGAGCTACCGCAAGTGGCGGCAATAGAAAGATCAAACTTGCTTTGAGCTTAGAAATTTGGCAGAGCTCAGCAATAGCAATGATATTAAGACTGAAGGTCCAAATCAAAATCCCCAGTTGAGCGAGTGAACCAAGCACAAAATTAAAATTACTAAGTATGCTAGCTGGTGCAAAGAAAATCAACGGCAGGTGAGCAAAGGCTAGCAGTGCTAAAAATCTAGGATAAGCTGAGGCTTCAAGTTTGAAGATATAGGCAAGCAGAAAAATTAGACTAGTAGCTATCAGCCACGAGCTTGAATAAGCCAGAACACCAGGGATACTTGGCTCTTGATAAATAAGTGAGATAAAGATGATTAAGCCCAAGCCTTGTAATAGCAGGCCTGAGCTATAATTGCTGCTTAGGTCACGGAAAGATTCCTGAGGTCTAAAAAGTACTGAATAAGTATTATGCAAAAAGCTCACAGATTAATTATAGACATTGGTAACACTAGAGTGAAGTACTATGCTGATAAACTTTTTTCTTCTGTTGATGAGCTGCCGCAAAATCAAAGCTATAAGGTCAATATCATTGCCTCTAGTGAGCCTGATGAAGTTATTAAGGAGCTTGAAGCTAAACTGAAGATAGAAAATCTAGAGATTTTTGATCCTCAGCAGCAAGATTATTTAACTGGAGTTTATCCAGGATTAGGAGCAGATAGAGTAGCTAAATTAATTGGAGCATTAGAAAAATTCCCTGGCTCTGATGTGATTGTGGTTGATTTTGGTACTGCTACTAATATGAGTGTTGCTAGTAAAGATAGAAAATTTCTTGGTGGTTTTATTAGTTTAGGTCTGCAGGCAAGCCTGCAGGCACTTGGTAAAAATTGCCAGGCACTGGATGATTTATCTGATGAGCAACCACTTGCTTTGGATTTGGCGCAGTCGACTCAAGATGCAATTTTAGCTGGCACCTATAGCGGGCACTTAGCTATGGTGGATGAGTGGCTGGAAGCTGCTCAGGGATTATGTTCTAATGACGTAGTTAAAATTTGCATTGGCGGGGACGCTAAATACTTTGCAAACTTGTTTGACCATATAGTTGAAGACAATGAACTTTTGTTTGCTGCAATGACCGCTTTAAACGAGCCTAGTCTTGCCTAGGCTTACGTAAAACTAGATAGTTAGCATTATCCCCACTTGCCTGATAACTTCCATCGGCAGACCGAATCATCACCGGTTCAGATTCCACTATTTCAAACTTGGTATTAGCCAAGAGTTTTTCTAACCGAGGCATAGAGATGAAAGAAGCATAGTCACGAAACTGCGCGACTGGATGATCTTCTGCAATGACTGGGCTGATTCTAAATTCACCACCAGGTTTAAGCAGATCATAGACAGTATTGAAAACCTTCATAACTTCATCAGCGGTTCTGGCATATTCAGGAAAGGCTGAGGAGGAGACCACTAAGCCTAGGCTGCCATTATTGACTCCCAGTTTGCTAGCATCCATTTCATCCCAGTAGAGGGCTTTGGTTTCATCATAGATAGCTTCGATATCATCGCGCATGGAAGCATAGTCAGGGATTATCTCTTGATCTTGTCGTCTATTGGGATCCATATAAGGGGCAATAGTGATAGCAGGATTAACATTGATAAATTTACGTGGCGTAGCCCCCTTGACCTTAGCAGCTTTGGCAAGAGTAGCAAAACCTGAACCAAGATCAACTACTACTTCATTATTAATTGCAGTTAGAAACTCATCCGTAGTTTTGTATCCAAGTTTGTTAACAGTAATGGATACTAGCTCATCAAAGTTCATGTCTCTAGCTAAGAGAGCAGATTCGGCTGATACTAAATCATTTTCTTTAGCGTATTCCCAGGAGGTTTGCACTGGAACAAAAGAACTTATTCTGGCGCAGTCTTGCCTTGATTTTTCTTCTTTAGCTGGCTTGACTGGTAGCGCTGCCATGACTCTATTGCCTCGAGCCCAAGAACTTCCTGCAGCATTAAAACCTTTCAGGATAGCTTGTGCCATTTGTACAAAGGCTGAATATTTTGGTCCCAGAGCTTCCTGGTGAAAACACAATGAAGCACAGAGATTAACTTCTTCAGCGCTCATTGTTATTAGTGCAGTTTGTTCTTTGCCTGCAGCTACAAATTTTGCAAAGATCTCATCCAATTGTTTTTTTAATTTATGTAATCCTTGTTTCTGTAGAACTTTGATATCAATTAGGTCTAAAGTTTTCCTTGCTTGGGCATTATCTATTCTATGAAGATTGTGTACTTCATCATAGATTCTTCTATATTCACGTTGGGTAATAGGTTCAGGTATTTGCCTGCTAAGACCATTGGTTCTATGACTTACTAGAGTCGTATCTATGACAGTTTGTAATGGCAGTCGCTTACCTGTGTCTAAGCGACCAGTTGAGTTATCGTAATTACTTAGGAAAAAGCTTTCTACAGGGTCGTCCATGGCTTGCAATTCTAGCACAGATAATAGCATTCAATTTACTGGTGATTCTTCCTAGAGTTCTTTGAAGCCAAGAATAAGTTCAGGCTGGTAAGTCCAAACTAAAATCCTATCGTTATTCTCAAGATCTTTATGAAACTTTGCTTGAGGGAAAATTGCTTCAAGTTCTGGGCGCTGCCCTTGCCCAAACTCAAATGCCATAAAACCGCCTTCTTCAATTAACTTAGCTTCAATTACTTGCTGCTTGATTTGTTTGTATGGAAATCCAACTAGTGCATGTTTGGGTTCATGATGCAGTTCTGGTTCTAGTTCTTGGTAGTCAGGTTCAGAGACATAAGGAGGATTAGAAACTATCAAATCAAAGTAGGGAGGTTTGCCCTTCATTACAGGAATTGCTACTGGTGATTGTGACTGTCCTAAAAATGGATCAAGGTAGTCACCCATGACAAAATCAATATCAACTTCGTAACGTTTGGCGTTGATTGCAGCGACATTAAGTGCAGCCCTGGAGATATCAGAAGCATAGATGGAAGCTGCTGGAAGAGCTCGTTTGAGGGCAATAGCAATACAGCCAGAACCGGTACAAAGATCAAGTATTCTTGGTTGGTGAGTATCTCGTTGCTTAATTTCTTCAAGTACTATATCGACTAGTAATTCAGTTTCAGGACGCGGGATGAGCACATCTTGATTGACAAAGAGTTTAAGATCGCGCCAGTGCGCTTCTTCTAGTATGTAAGCAAGAGGAATTCTTTCTTGATTACGCCGGTCTCGAATTGAATAAATCTCTGAGATTTGTTTTGTAGTTAAAGTTTGATCAGTTTTGGCAATCAAATCACTTGCGCTGAGACCAGTGACACGCTCAAGAATAATTTGTGCTTCCCGTTCTGGCTCGGCAATAGCCAAGCTCTGTTTGAGCTTGCGGTAAATATCAGCAAGTTTATTTTGTTCTGGTAGCAAGTATGGGGTCATTGCGAGGAGCTTTGCGACGAAGCAATCCAATGCATTGATAAAAACTATCCACTGGATTGGGGGACCTTGACAGGTCCAAGATGGGTCCTAACTCCTACTATATCAATAAAGTTTCACTGCATAACCATCTTATGCTGCACTCGCAATGACATTGAACCCCAAGTATATACGAATCATCTTCTTGTTGTTAAAATTAAATTTTGCACATTTAAGCATGTGGCAAACACGCAAATTCATGAAATTGCTTTAAAGA
>JAPPOW010000035.1 GCA_028817775.1 Candidatus Melainabacteria bacterium
CTCCTCAGACGGAGCCTCTAAAAAAGCGAGACGCCAATTTTCTTACAAGCTCCCTTGTAACTAGTCGATTTTATTTAATTCTTCTACTCATGTCTCAAGAAAAGCTGAAAAGAAATTTTGGTTTGCTCTTTTTTAGAGGCTCCGTCTGAGGAGAACCGACGAGCAGCGCAGTCTGCGAGTGAGGTTTGACGCTAAAGGGAGAGAAAAAGAGCAAACAAAATTTCGCCACAGCTTTTCTGGGCGTTCAAGTAATAGCAACCCTGACGTCATCTGCGTACTCAGGATGATACTCAAAATAACTAAGAATTATCCTGCTTTGGCTGTTTGCTTAACTAGCTCTTCACCAATACGGATGGTGTTCAAGGCAGCACCAATACGAAGGTTGTCAGAGACCAACCAGAAGTTAATAGTATTTGGCTGACTTTCATCAAGGCGTATGCGCCCGACGTAGACCGGATCCTTGCCAGTGACATTAGAGGGCATCGGGTAAGTGCTTGAGCTTGGATCATCCATAATTTCTAAGGATTGAGTTTGTGACCAGATCTTCTTGATTTGATCGATGCTGATATCCCTCTCAAATTCTAGATTGACTGATTCAGAGTGAGAAACAAATACTGGCACACGTACGGCAGTACAAGTGATAGCCAAATCTGGCAAGTGCAGCATCTTGCGGCTCTCATTAATTAATTTCATTTCTTCTTTGGTGTAATCATTTGCTGTGAAGACATCAATTTGTGGGATTAAATTGTAAGCAATTGGATGAATGAATTCTTTGTATTCATGTTCATCCTTGAGACTTGCTTCTTTTAATTCGTCCATCGCTGCTTTGCCGGCTCCTGAACAGCTCTGGTAAGTACTAACCACTACTCGTTTGAGTCCAAAAGCTTCAGCTAATGGTTTTAGTGCTAAGACTAATGGTGCTGTAGAACAATTAGGATTGGCGATGATACCCTTGTGTTTGCTGATATCATCAGCATTGACTTCTGGTACCACAAGTGGCACCTCTGGATCCATACGAAAAGCACTAGAGTTATCGATTATTACTCCACAACGCTTGGTTATCTCTGGAGCAAATTCCTTACTACTACTAGAACCAGCAGAAGCAAATACTATATCCACTCCATCAAAGGCTGAGGGCTCAGCTAATTCAACTCTGTATTCTTTCCCTGCTGATGACTTGATAGTTTTACCAGCAGAACGAGAACTCGCTAATAGCTTGAGCGATGAGTGCGGGAAATTACGCTCTTCGATAAGATCGAGTAGTAATCTACCGACATTGCCTGTTGCTCCTAATATGGCGATGTTTTTCATGGTTTGTATTCTAGCACCATTGTCATCCTGAGGAACACCGAAGGTGTGACGTCAGGATGACAATGGCTCCACATTGAGATCCTGACGTCGCGCGAGCGCTCCTCAGGATGACAGCGGGTTACCTATATACAGAAAACTTATCGAGTACTTTAGCCTCTAAAGAAATGAATTTGAGCTCTAGGTTATGGGGAGTGGCTTTGACCAGGACTGAACCTTCTTTTGCATGAGCCACAGGGTGCAAGTCACTAGTATGAGCTTGATTCCATGACTGGCCTGAACTACCGAGTATAGTGTAGATAGTACCTTGTCCCTTGCTATAAATATTTTTTTCGGCAGATTTAGCTTCAAAGTTTTTCATTGGATATGATCTCTGGTAATTATGGACATGACCATTGAGTACTAGATCAACTTTATGTTCTTCGAGTATTGGCACCACGTGTTTTTTGATCCAATCTTGCCAGCGGCCATGAGGTGGGTCATCATCTGCAGTAGCATAAGCTGGATGGTGGTAAGCAACGATAGTCCAGTCAGCATCAGTTGATTCTAGATCTTGCTTAAGCCAGTCAAGCATGGCGTTGCTGCTGTCTTTGGCACCGTCATAGATTTTATTAAGATTGGATCTATCAGCTTTGAGATCTTGCCAATATGAATCATAGGAATCAAGTACTATGAAATGAACTCTAGCGTAGTCAAATGAATAGTAAGCTTTGTTTTCATTAGGGAAGCTAAAAGCGTCATAGTAAACTCCATGTGGCTGAGGGTAGGAACGAGCGTTATAGCTAGTATGATTTTTGTCATAGCCAGAGTCATGATTGCCAAAAACCGGAAAGATTGGGATATGGGTCATCACATCTTGGTATGGTTCAAAAAATGCACGCTGCAAGTCTTTGTCACTAGCACTAGGATACGCGTTGTCTCCAAGTGAAAGAATTAAATTTGGTGAGGGTAGTTGTTGCTGATGGTGATAAGCGTAGAAAGCATCTCTAACTAGTAGCTGGGATTTTTTGTCAGAGAATTTATACTTCTTAGTACCATTGGTACCAGGATCACCCAAGACCCAAGCATAGACTTTATAGTCTTGTTTGCCAGCTGGAGAGAAGGTCGTAAAGAAAAATGAATTGATTCTATCGTCAGCTAATAATTCTTTGCCCTTCTTGCCAAGACCATAGATAGAATAAAAATACTTAGTACGCGGCTTCAGGTCAATTAGCTTAGCTTCATGTTCAGTTGTTCTGACTAGATCTTGATACTGCAGCTCGTTCTTATCGCCATAAGCCTTGTAGCGAATAAATGTCGGTGTGGCTTGCTTGGTGCGCCAGCGGATGACCATTGAATTATCGCTTGCTGCTTGCAAATATGGTCCACGCACTATTTTGTTCTTTGCAAGCGCTGGTAGGTTTGATAAGGTAAATACTAAAAGGGTGAGAAGAATCCTCATGCCTTGATTGTAGCGTATGGTCGCTTTGCTCCCTGCATATGGGTGTGTAAGCGCCTGGAGGCCCTGTTAAATGTAAGTCTGGCCAAATTCCCATACTGATTTTAGTTTTTTAGTATGGAGAATTTAAATATTGACTGGGAAGAGAAG
>JAPPOW010000106.1 GCA_028817775.1 Candidatus Melainabacteria bacterium
AAAGTAATCTGCCACATAAAGTTCAATCGCCTGGTCACTAGTCTCTGGTGCAATAATTGCAATCTCAGAACCAGCTTTGATAATCTCAGCAGTTCCAAAGGCTTTAAGTCTCACCACCTGTCCATCGACCGGAGCATATACTTTTCTTTGATCAATTCTGCTCTCAAAATTAGCAAGCTCAATATCCAATTTATAAATATCACTATCGATAGTGGCAAGCTTCTCAAAAGATTGCGCCAGCTTGGCTTCAGCTTCTTGTATCTTGAGTGAGTTCTTAGCAATATCAAGCTCTGATTGTCCCTTGGCTAGTGCTAACTTTGCTAGCTCAAAATCTCTAGTTGAACTCAAACCTTTTTCGTAGAGTTGTTTTCGTCTCTCAAAGTTAAGTTCAGCGGTCTTGTAATTTTGCTCAGCAGCCAATATTTTTGCACTTTGCAATTGACCTTGTGACTCGATTTGCTGCTCCAAACTCTTAATCAGTCTTTTGGTAGCAGATTTTTTGTCACGCAAAGCCTGCTTCTGTCCTTGAAGTCTTGCTAATTGATTCTTGTCTAAGAATTTAGCTTTAACTTCTTCAAGCTCCAACAAAAGATCACCCTGCTTCACAGTCTGCCCTTCATTGACATGCCACTTAGAAATCTTGGCATCGATTTGAGCATTGATAGTTTGCGGTCTTTGCATTGGTGAGAAGACTGTGACAATCCCTTCACCAGTTACAGTTTGTCTCCAAGGCAAAAAGAGTAAAATTACTAGGAATGCAACAATAGCAATTGCAGTATAGGCAAGTGATTTAACAATAAATGGCGCTTTGATAGAGTTGAGTGACCTCATCAAAATGCCCCCTTCTGTTTCATCTCACAAAGCTCAGGGAAGAGCTGAGAGAATAAGCTAGACTTATCTACAACAAGCCTTTGAGTTAATCCTTCTTCCCCGATCACACCTTTCTCGAGAAGATAGATATAATCGGTTCTTGCAACCACCTCAGCATCATGTGTGATATTAAGAATGGTCCACGGTTTATCCTTATCAAAGATTTTGGCAATGATTTTAAGCTTGGTTCTTTCATCCATCCCGCCAAAGGCTTCATCCAGAATCAGGAGCTGTGGTCGATCAATAATGGATCTAGCGAGCAGGATCCTCTGCCTTTGTCCAAGTGAGATATTACGCCCCTCACTCAATAATTCGGTTTGCAAACCTTGTGGATACTGTTTGATATCTCGGTCAAGTTCAACTAGTTCAATAACCCATCTCAAATCTTTTGGCCCTAGGTGAGCTCTATCAAGAGTGATATTTTTTTCAACACTGCCAGCAAAGATCTCATTAAAATCACTAACCAAAGCGATGTTTTCCCTTAGCGAACCAAGATTTAAACTCTTGATAGGCAGACCATTGAATAAAATATTGCCCTCTTGTACATCATTTAAACCTGAAATCAAACAAGCCAAGGTCGTCTTACCAGAACCACTCACCCCAACTAAACTTGTTCTAGAACCAGGTCTGAGCTTCAAATTAACTTTCTCAAAAATCTTTCTTTCTGGGTAATATGAGAAGACCAAATCTTCACAGACAAGCTCTGCCCCATTCGCCTTAACAAAAACCATAGAGCCATCTTTTCTTTCAGTTTCTAGCTCATCAATAAAACTAACCTTCTCAATTGCTGTCAACAAGTCATACCAGCTCTCAAGCTTTTGAATAACTTTGTCCAGAGCAGAGAGAACCATCAGAATGATCAGCTCAGAAGCAACCAATTGTCCTAAACTGAGCTTGCCATGGATTACTAACCAACCACCAATTGCAAGTACCCCAGCACTAGCAAATGCTTCAATCAAAAAGCTTGCACTAAACTGCCTAACCAAAACTTGAAAATGTTTCTTTCGATTTTGCAGATAGTCAATTATTCGCTGATCAGTTTCAGCGAGCAAGTAGTATGGGTTACCATTCATCTTAAAACTCACCTGGCAGCGAGCCAATTCTTCAAGCCAATGTGCAACTCTATATTTGGTACCTGACTCTGCAAGACTAGTTCTGACACCATTGAAGCCAAGTACATATATAAAGGCTACTGCAGCAATTAAAGCAAAATCAAAGAGTACCAAGACTGGGTTATAAATCCCCATCAAAACTATACCGACAATAATTTGCAAAACAGAAGCAGGTACTTCAAGCAAAATTAAAGTCAAAGCTTTCTGGATTGTCACCGTGTCAAAGAATCTATTGACTAGCTCTGGAGCGTAGACATCACCAAAATACTTTTGTTTGACTTGTGGGATTTTTTCGGCAAGGTTAAGGGTTATACCAGCAAAGACTTTACGTTGTAGTATCTCGGTAATATAGAGCTGAAAAATTCTCAGCAAGCCCAAAAACACGAGACCAATCAAAACGGTGAGTGAAATCAAAAGCAGAGGTTGAAACAATACACCTGCTGCAATTGTATTAACCAAAACTTGAGCAGCCAATGGAATCGCCAAATAAAGCAAACTAATAATCACTGCATAGACGAGAAAAACCGTAAGGCTTTCTTTCTCGGCCAGTAACATAGCTACCAGCTTTTTCACTGGCCCAGCTTTCTCTTCTATAGGATTTTCAGCTAATCCCACTTATTTCCTCCTACCTTATATGCTATTCCCGGCTTTACCAGCCCAAAACACTTGATAGAATATCTGACAAGGGGTTCTTGATAAACTGAAATCTGTACTTAAGAATCATCCTAGTAGTCTAAATCAGTTGGACTATACAAAGAAATAACCATGGAAATTCTAGATCTGCGCAACACTCCCTGCCCCATTAATTTTGTTAGAACCAAGTTGAAACTTGATGAGATGCCAGCTGGTTCTAAATTACAAGTACTGCTTGGTGACGGTGAACCTGTAGAAAGTGTCACGATGAGCGTTCAAGAAGAAGGTCATTCAATCATCGATAAAATACAATCTGAAGATCAGTCTTGGATACTCAAAATTGAACGCAAGAATTAGCCCACCATGTTAAGATATTCCCGCATGGGATTATCTCCACTCCAAGATCGCTTATCTAGTTTTGTTGAAAAATCAGTTCAACATGGAGAGGGTTTAGTACAGGTCGCTCAACGCAGTGCTGACTTAAGACTAATACGTCCTCCAAAATTACAGCGACTCGATTTTAACCCTGATTTGTTTGCCTACACTCTTGAACAAGGGCTAAGTTTTGAAGATATTTAGAGAAACCAGCCATGGCACTTTTTCGTTTCCTTGATATGGTTTTTTTGTTTAATTACCTAGACCAAAGACGTCAGACTCAAGACTTACTAGTTGCAGCTGGACAGCAAGTAAGTTGGGAAAGAGTTATGGCAGCTCTAGAAGAAAGTGCAAGAGCCAAGGAGCGGGTTCAACCAAGAAGTGCTGAATATGTAACTGATTTCGTGGATAAACTCTGCACAGATCCTGCCATAGTCAAGGCTAGCGTCCAACTACTTAAAGACAGTGCAAGAAGCATGGCGCAAAAATCACAAGGTGCTAGTCCAAACATCAATCCTGGCTGGGACAAAATTACTGACCTTAGACAGATGAGAATGAATGTCATAGAGGGGCTTGATTATTTTCCAGTGAACAATATCTTTGGTATGTTGTCACGCTTATTTCAATTCAATGAGCTTCAAGCAGTATTTGATAAGTGTTTCGGTCAAGGGGTCCTAGCTAAAATCTTTGACTACCTTGATGAGTTCAAACAAGGACTTTTTCAGAGGCTAGATGCTGATCTTGGTGTGATGAATTATGTACTGGATGAAACAGAAGATCTTAATCAAACTTGGGCTTCGGCACCAGATGATCAAACATAGATTTTGAATCTGGCTCATCACCGTCTGGCTGCTCATCATTCAATAAACGTTCAAGCTTCATTCTATCCTCAACCACTTTGGTCATATAACCAGTGACTAGCGCACTTTGGAGCATTTGCTTAAGTGCTGATTTGTGAGTAGTAACTATTACATCAGCAAACTCATCTGGCATAGTGCCCAGTAAAGTAGATAAGGTAGTACTGAAGAATTCGTGAGCTTCATCACTCATACCATCAGCCATCTGTTCAAGTTCCTCAGCATCATGCTCTAAGAAGAACTTGAGAATGGGACCCATTTCAACTTCTAGTTTGCTTTCTTTGTAATCCATCTAGACTTAATTGTAGCACACTGTCATCCTGAGGGAACGAAGTGACCGTCAGGATCCCCTCAGTTCCACAATGAGATCCTGACGCCCTGAAGGGTTCAGGATGACACTAAGCAACAGCCTTAGCCGACTCACGCGCAGCAGAAGCAACTAGTGCAGGAAACTCTTCAACTTTAATTGAAGCACCACCCACTAGCGCACCATCAATATCAGATTGAGCAATAATCTCATCTACATTACTAGACTTGACTGAACCACCATAAAGAATTCTAGTAGCATCAGCACTTGCTTGATCTAAGATCTCAGCGAGCTTGCTACGGATCATTGCACAAACACGGTTAGCTTCAGCAGAATCACAAACCTTACCAGTACCAATTGCCCAGATAGGTTCATAAGCGATAGTTACTCTAGATGCAAAGTCAGTTAGAGACAAGCCTTCAAGCGCTGAAGCGATTTGACCAGCAACCCATTTGTCAGTATCACCAACTTCACGAGTAGCTTCTGACTCGCCGCAACAAAGAATCACATTCAAACCGGCTTCAAGCCCTGTGTTCAATTTAGCTTTGATCACAGAATCATCTTCAGCAAAAGTTTCACGGCGCTCAGAGTGACCAACTAAGACTGAACTAATGCCCAATTCTTTGAGCATCTCAGCATTGATCTCACCAGTATAAGCGCCAGATTGATGTTGACTTAGGTTTTGTGCACCAACTGCAATCTTCAAATTAGCTTCTTTGATTGTTTCACCAGCTGCAGCGATACTTGTAAAAGGTGGACAGACTATTGCTTCAATTGCATTGAGATCATCTGCGCTTAATTTCCCGCTCACTTCTTTAAGAAAGTCACGCGTTTGCGCTTGATTCATATTTAATTTCCAGTTACCAGCAATAATTTTTTTTCGTTTCATGGACACTTATTCTAACTTAATTAGCGATATTGCATATGCTCGCTGCATATGATACTTCGTATCTGCGTATGCTTCGCTGCATCTTTGCCGTAAGATGCAGGGCGAAGCCCCTACAGCAGCGAAGCCTAATGCAGGCAAGGTACTTGCCATATGCCCAAGTCTATAGTAGCCAGCAAACTAAAAACAGTAACGTAAAGACAGATAACTTCAAAAAGAGCAAAAAATGTTCCGAAATTCTATTGACGGCCCGGGCCTATAGTATTAAGATTTTTTATACCAGGAACAAATTATGCGAATAGATTTTTCAGAGAACAGCGATTTAGAAATAGTAGAACTTTGTCAATTAGGAAAGAAAGAAGCCTTTCAAGAGTTGGTCAAGAGATACCAAAAGAATGTTTTTGCACTTCTTTATCAATTGGCACCAGAGTGGAGGGACCTCAATGACTTATCCCAAGAGGTTTTTATCAGAGTCTACCGTGGCATCCATAACCTTCGCAATCCAAAGATTTTTAAGTCATGGCTAAACCAAATTGTTCTCAATCTTTTTTATGATGAACTTCGCAAACGTCCAAGAAGAATCAAAACCGTCAGCATGGACCAAACTTACGAAGATGATAGTGGAGAAAATGAATTCACTAGAGAAGCCAAGGATTCAAAACAAAAGCCAGATGAAGTCATGAGTAGTAACGAAACTCGTAACGCTATTAAGAAAGCAATGGCAGAGTTGCCGGAACAGTTCAGAACGGCAATCGTCTTGAGAGAACTGCAGGGGCTGCAATATGAGGAGATCGCAGAGCTTCTCGGTTGTGCCTTGGGCACTGTTAAATCTAGGATCTGGCGTGCAAGAGAGAGATTGCAAGTATTACTTGAACCATTTTTACAAGAAGCTGGCTATTTACCGCCAGCATCTACGCCGTTACAGCAATCAAACGGCTTCTAGACTAGTTTCCGGGGTGAAATCTTAGGTTATAATTAAGCTCAGGTCTTGGACCTGAGCGCTCGTTTTTAAATGGCAAGCAAGAAAGATAAATCCAAAGACAGAAAGCCCGACGATATCATCGAGCTACTTGAAGACCTATACGAGCCTAATGAATCAGAAATGACTGAATTCGATCTCTTCTTTGATGGTATCGAACAAAAGATAGATGAACAGAACCCCGTCAATAGAATTTCTAAAATTGGTGACAAGATTGAGGACAATATAAATTACCGTGAACAAAAACTTTCTCAATTAGTCCGCAGACTAGAACAAAAAAGTAAAACCAAAGCTCGTAAACAAAAGAAGTCACCAAATAGATTTCTTTCAATACTGAGCGCTGCAGCCCTAGTCACTCTAATTGCACTGGCAGGTTTTGCTGGCTTCAAGAATTTCAAGAGCTACAACTATATCAACCTTGAAGCTGAGAACATTGATTGGGATATTCTCAAATTAAGCAAAGAACAGAAAGATCAATTGCAAGAGATTGATAATCAATGGCTCTCTCTCAAAACTCAAGAAGAAGCATTTATCGAAGATAAGCGAGCTACACTTATTGCTGAGATGAATCAGCCTAAGCCAAATTTCTCTCTCATTGACAAATACCAACGTGAGATACTTGACCATGAAGTAATGCTCAAGCGCACTAAGCTCAATAGCTTTCTAGAGAAACGTTTCATCCTTAATGAAGAGCAGAGTCTTAAACTGATTCGTGAGATCGGTAAACAAGCTAGTGAGAATGGACAGAAGAAGAACCGTTCTAAATAGCTTTCAAGACTATCCAAACTAACTGCTCGTGGTTTACTTCCAGCAAAGATTTGAGCTCATAGTAAGTATTGAGCTCATGAGCATTGAGGATCTTGAGGATTTGTTTCTTCTCATCAAGTGCCGCAAAGTCATTACCCATAGCTTTTAGATCAAAGTGCTTGGTGTCAAACAAGATCCGCTGACCACTAAATTCAAGTCCAGCCATCTCATAATTAATGCCACGAGCAAGCGAAAACTCCTCAGTCAAAATCAAGTTCATGCAATTCAGCAATTCTTTAAACTCATCAGCTTTATAATCACTTGAATTAAGCAAATAAAGACTGCCCTTCTTATAGTTCTCATTGACCAAGTTATATAAATCCTTAGCTCTACGTTCAAGTGCATAAACTTCAAGCCGCAAGTCGATTGGCTTGGGTTCATGATCATATTTCTTAAAGACTTTTAGCAAGGCAGCAAGCTCTTCACCAGGACCCTTGATCAAAATATCCTCCTTGCCATATTGTTCTAGTTTTAAATTATGATCAGGATTAATAAAGAGTGTGAGCAAGCGCTCAGCATCAGTAAGTTTAATAAATTTAGGCTGATAGATTTTTACTCTTGGAGGTAAATCATGTTGCTCAATAAACTTACGGGCTGCAGCAATCTGTTCCTCATCACCAAATAGAATTAATGAATTTTTACTAGGGTCAGCCACTGCATTAGGAATCATTCTTGAAGCATCCTGAGCAATAATTAAATTGGCAAAGAAAACCTCGTTAAGAGTCTTGGCAAGCTTGGTCGCAGAGTAATGAATCACCGGCACTGATTCAAAGAACTGTCCTTGATTTTCTTTACTACTGACAATCAATGAATTGGAATGGAAACGGTAAGTCAAACCAGCCAGAGCAGTAATGTCGTCAATCGCATCAATAATTCTTTGGTTCTTGATTTGGATACTTAGCTTCTGATCAAAACGATCAGGCAAGACTAGATTAAAATCTGCCTGCCTCGATAGCACTAGCAAAATATCAGAGAGTGGTGTTTTGTGGAAAGAAAACTTGACCCTGGTGTTGAGCTTAGGATTACGAATTTGTGGTGGCTCTAGAAAACTTTCATCAATAGTTCGCTTGTCAAAGCTCGATAGAGCCGATACCGGACTCGTTAAAATTAATAAAATTAGTAGGAGATAGTGCAAGCTAGGGAAATTATATATCAATAATTTCGGCTTATGGTCGCTGTGCTCCCTGCATATGGAGCGAAAGCTCCTGCGTATGGCTCCGCCTGCAGTCAGCAGCGAAGCCTCTGCAGGAAGTGAAACTTCCATATGCAGGGAGCACGCGACCATAAGCCGACATTATAGCGACACGCTATAATGTCACAATGTCAAGGACTATAGAAGAGCTCAAAACCGAAGTAGGAGGACTAGAAGTCTGGTCCCATATAGAAGAAGCGTCCAAAATTGGTTTTGAAGCTGTTGATCAAGAATTGGTGCCACTTTTCAAGTGGTATGGCATCTATGCCCAGAAACCAAACTCGGATGGCTACTTTATGATGCGCATCAAAGTGCCAGGAGGGAAATTAAACAGTGTTCAATTAATTAAAGTAAATGATTTGGCTGAAAAATATGCCAAAGGCGTTGCTGATATCACCACCAGGCAAGCAGTGCAGTTACATTGGCTCACCATTCAAGACATCCCTACTATATTAGAAGAACTCAAATCAGTTGGTTTAGACACTGCTGGTGGTTGCGGCGACATCATGCGCAATGTCACTGGCTGCACGCTAGCTGGCTTGACTGAAGAGGAGCATTTTGATGCTAGCAAAGAATTAAAAGAAATAGACAGTTTCTTTACTCGTAATCCTGACTTTGCCAATCTACCACGCAAGTACAAAATGTCAGTCACTGGCTGCTCAACTTGGTGCTCGCAGCCTGATATCAACTGCATCTCTCTAGTCGGTATCAAGCACCCAAAGACAGGTGAAGAAGGTTATAGACTCAAAATTGGTGGCGGACTTAGCACCAAACCAATGATGTCCAAATCCTTCCCGGTCTTTGTGCCACGCAATAAAGCCAAAGAAGTGACAGTGGCAGCAAGCACGGTCTACCGCGACCATGGTTTCCGTGATAAACGTCACAAAGCTCGCATCAAGTTTCTAATTGATGATTGGGGCGTGGAGAAATTCCTTAAGCAGATAGAGCAAGTGCTTGACTATCAGTTAGAACGCTTAGAGAACTTCATTGATCCAGAGATTCCCCATCATGACCACCTGGGTGTCACCAAACTTAAAAATGGTCACTATGCTGTCGGTGTTTCTTTTGTTAGTGGACGCACTCATTGTCCTGAACTTAAACAAATTGCTGAGCTGGTGGACAAATACTGCCAGCAAGGAGAAGTTCGCACAACCAATAAACAAAATCTCATCATTATCAATGTGCCTGAAGCTAAGCTTGAGGCTCTACTGCAAGAAGCTCGTGACTTAGGACTCAAAGTAGAACACTCTGCTTTCACTAAGCTTGGTGTAGCCTGCACTGGCACTGAGTTTTGCAACCTTGCAATTGTCGAGACCAAGACTAGAGCCAAAGCTCTCTTTGATAAGCTTGACGCTAAATTTCCAGGTTTCCAGCAAGAACTGATGGTCTCAGTGACCGGCTGTCCTAATAATTGTGCTCAATATTCAATTGCTGACATTGGTTTAGTAGGAGCCAAATTCAAAAATGATGCTGGTGAAATGGTTGATGCCTTTCGTATATTTCTTGGCGGCAGGTTAGGCAAGGATGCTCAATTCGCTAAGCCGCTCGATGGTCGCTTTGAACATAGCAAGATTGAAGAGCCGCTCAGCAAATTAATTCAATACTATATAGAGAACAAAGAAGATCAAGAAGTCTTTAGTAGATTTGTCGATAGACTTGGTGTGGAGAAAATTCAAGCAGAAGCACTATGTTAAAAGACATACAAAATCGTTGGGAGAAATTAGGTCAAGACTTTGAAGCCAAGCCCGAGGCTGCGCTGGAGCATGCTGTCACTGAGTTGATTAAAGAAGGTGATGTGATCTTCCTTACAGCTTTTGGTGCCGAAGGCTGTGTCATCTTCCATATGATTGCTGAACTGGTCAAGTCTGGCAAGATCCCGGAGCCAATCACTGAGCTAGAACAATTAAATCAAAAATCAGAGCAAGGAAGGTTGGCGATAGTCAATCTGGATACTGGCTACCAATTCAAAGAAACTATTGAGCTTAAAGATCAACTAGAAGAGAAATATGGGCTCAAGGTCATTATGCTTGAGCCTAAGCTTTCAGTAGCTGAGCAAGATGCACAATACGGCAAAGATTTATTCAAGACAGACCCAGATCAATGCTGCTATATGCGCAAGCTAGTGCCGCTTGCTGAATTGTTAGATGGACGCCTAGCTTGGATTACATCTATTCGCCGCGATCAAAGTAGCCATAGAGCCAGTGCGATGGCATTTGAATATGACCGTAAGTTTAAGCTCGGTAAAATCAATCCACTAATCAAGTGGAGCAAATCAGATATTTGGAAATGCATTCACGAGAATCAAATCCCATACAATTTATTATTAGATCAAGGCTATGACAGCATTGGCTGCGAGCCTTGTACCAGTCCTGGAGAGGGACGCAAAGGTCGCTGGGCTGGTAAGGACAAAATTGAATGCGGGCTGCATATTCAAGAAGAAGAAATGGAGCAGGGAGGAGAGTTTACGATATAAACTGTCATTGCGAGGCAAAGCCGAAGCAATCTAATGCATAGGCTTGAGCTAGTCCGCTGGATTGCTTCGCTTCGCTCGCAATGACCCCAGGGTAGAACAATGGAAACTAATAAACTATATCCAATATTCCTAAAGTTAACTGGCAAGCGAGTACTAATAGTTGGTGGTGGCATGATCGCCCTACAAAAACTAGTAAGTCTGCTTAATACTGAAGCTCAGTTAGTCGTACTAGCACCAAATATTATTGATGAAGTTTATGCTTGCCGCGGCGAGTTCCCAGACATCCGCCATATTAAATTTATTGAGCGCGAATACGAGTTTGGTGACGAGAAAGATTTCGATATAGTCATAGCTGCTACTGATATTGATGAACTCAATAACAGCATTGCTAACCGTTGCCGGGATCAAGGCATACTAGTCAATTCAGTTGACCAAGCTGATTACTGTGATTTTTATGTACCAAGCATTGTTGATTCAGGTAATGTCAAGATTGCCATCAGCACTAATGGTCAAGCTCCAGCTATTGCCCAAAAGCTCAGACTTGAGCTAGAACAAAAACTAGATCAAAGTTTTCAGGAGCTAGTAGAGAGAGCCTCTAAGTTTCGCAGCAAAGTCAAAGCCAAATACCAAGACTCCGGTCGCCGCATGAAACTTAGCTGTTGGTACACAGATAGGCAATGGAAAAAATATCGGGAGGCAATTAATGCCAGCTAAACTATCACTCGTTGGTGCAGGTCCTGGAGATCCAGAACTAATCAGCCTCAAAGCAATCAAAGTTCTTGAATCAGCAGATGTAATTCTCTATGATGCCCTAGTCAACCCTAAAATCTTTGATTTGTTCAAGAGCAAAGCAGAATTGATTTTTGTCGGTAAGCGCAAAGGCAAACCAAGTATCAGCCAAGAACAAATCAATGAACTAATCCTCAACAAACTTAAACAAGGACAAGATGTGGTCAGGCTCAAGGGCGGCAACCCACTAGTTTTAGCTAGAGGTATAGAAGAAATCGAACTGGCTCAGCACTATGGCTTTGAATACCAAGTAATCCCTGGTTTAACTAGTGGACTTGCTATCCCCAGCGCAAGAGCAATCACTCTAACCCGCAGAGAACAAAGTGATTCAGTAACCTTAGTAACAGGTCATCAAATTAACGAGAAGAAATTAAAGCTTTGGACCGAGATCATCCTTAGCGGCGGCACTCTAGTTGTTTATATGGGACTCAGTAATATAGTTGAAATTATTGCTGGTTTCAAACAAAAAATCGAGCCTAATTTAACTGCAATTACAATCCACAACGGTAGTTTAGAGGATGAGAAATTAATCATCAGCAATCTCTCAAATCTAGCTCAAGACTTAATCGATAATGAAATCAAGCCTCCTGCGCTATTAATCTTCGGCAAGCACATTAATACAGAGCTTGTACTAGAGCAAATCAGAGTAGAAACTCCATTACTAGAACTAGGTTAAATTGCCTGAACAGGATTTAGATAGCGTGGCATAGCTTATTAGTCGAGCAATGCCAAGTCGCTGTAAACATCCAATATTACGCACACTAATCACAGTTATCACCCTGGGCTGTGGCTTACTAAATATATTCTCTGTCATTGGTCCAATCCCAGCAGAACAATTAGTCCTGCTGCAAAAAATCTTCTCGATTCAATTTTTAACACTATCAAAATTTCTTACCTTGGTTCTAGGCTTTGCTCTAGTCATTAGTTCAATTAATATTTATCGCCAGAAAGAGCGCGCCTATCATTTTGTTTTTGCTTTTGCTGGTCTCTCAGTAATTTTTCATCTCACAAAAAACTTAGACTTTGAAAGTGCCATCTTGCCATTTCTATTGATGGTGATTCTGTTCTATTCACGTAAAACTTTTAAAGTTAGAAGTCATAACCCTAATTTCAAGCTTGCAGCAGCCAGGCTAGGACTTACTATAGCTTCAGCCCTGGCTTATAGTGTTGCTGGTTTTTGGTTTCTAGAAAGATCAGACCTCGGCTTTAATTTTGATATAGGGGACTCAATCTATTACAGCATTAGAGCGCTATGTTTCAGCCTGCCAGCAGGCTTAGTACCAAGCAATGATTATGCCACCTGGTTCCTGCACTCACTAAGATTAGTAAGTTTTGGGATTATAAGCATGAGCTTATTTACTTTCTTTAAGCCTGCAGAACACAAGAACAAAGCAGTCAAACCGGAGAAATCTGTCGTAAAAGATATATTAGAGAAACATGGCACTAGCTCACTTGACTTCTTTAAACTCTGGGACGACAAATCTTACTACTTCTCCAATAGCACCAAATCATTTCTAGCTTATAGAATTGAAGACGATAGCATTATTG
>JAPPOW010000098.1:0-2843 GCA_028817775.1 Candidatus Melainabacteria bacterium
GAAATGAAGCTTGATGAATTTATCACCAAAATACGGGAAGAAATTAAGAGTAGAAGTTTAGAGAGCTTTCTCTAAGGATCTGAATGAATCAAGAACAAGAAGATAAGACAGTAATGTGTGTCGGGGCCCCAATGCCTCCTGATATATTAGAAACAATCAAGGGAATCAAACGAGCGCAAGTTGGTGATTTACGCTGGAATGATCCGCGTAATTGGTTTATTAATTTTCAGACTTTTTATCGCTCTAGACCGAATCTTGATATTAGAGCACTCAAAGACAATATCAAAGCCAATATTCTTTTTCCATACTTCCCATTGTTATTACAGCCTCGAGATATAGAACTTGCGCCTACAGCAAGTAAACCTAGAAGCCTGGAATTTAAATATGACATTATCAAGATGAAAGATGCGCGTGAGGATATTGTAACTCAGCGGGAAGAATTTACTAAAACAATGCAGGCTTGTTTGCAAGAAACCTGTTATACCAAGCAAACAATTGAATGTGACCCCAGTCTCATCTGGGCTAGAATCCCTCAGGAAATGCACAAAAATTCTGCTGAGATGGAAGCACTTAAAGAACTGAGAGTTTCAGAATACGAGAGAAAACAATTCTATATTGAGAAGTTATATATTGTGATGGTTACTCGTGATGAGTTTGGATTGCAGTATGACTATACGATTGTAGAGGAATAGTTTTAGTACTTGCTTATGGTCGCTGTGCTCCCTGCATATGGCACTTCGTGCCTGCATAGGCTTCGCTGCAAACAACAGGCGTAGCCATAAGCAGGAGCGACAGCTCCATGTGCAGGGAGCACAGCGACCATAAGCCTCACAAAATCACTTCCTCAGAGAAGCCTTGTACTTTTCAACTTCTTCTTGCCTAATAACTAAATCAAGAATTTTATTCTCACCTTCTGCATCCTGCAAGCCACCTTGGACGATAGTCACTAACATATCCTGCATGCAGAACTGAGCTAAGTATTTTTCGCTCTGCTCAGGGATACAAGTTTGAATTACTGGAGCTTTGTTCTCTACTAGGTAACCAAACAATGCTTGGATATGATTCTTGATCAATGAAGCATGGTTAGATTCGCCAACAAGTCCATCAAGACAATCTAATGACTTAGCATTCTCATGATCCTGCATTGGTTTACCGTAATAAACTTGCTCAAGTACTAACTTGTTGTTCTTCTTAAACAACAACTCTAGATCCGAGTGGTGAGTTGCAGTACCAAGACCAGGAAGATGTACAGTCGCTGCTACTCCAGTCTTGTTCAAAGACTCACCCTTCAATTGAGCTCTAAATTTATTCAATGCTTCAAACGAGTCAGCATAAACCATTGAGTACCTAGTTTCGTAGCCTTGACGAGATAGCAAAATATCCAAAGCCGCTAACTTCGCTACATCAGACTCTTCAATTGAACTTGCTGAACTAAAATCTTCAAATACGCTGCGAGCAGAATTGATCATGGCATCAGAATCTAAGCCCATCAATTCAGCAGTAAACATCCCCACTGGACAGAACATAGAAAATCTACCACCAATATTTGGATCGTTCTCTAAAAATGGAGGCTCTACTCCAGTCTTAGCCTTAAGTTCAGCTCTAATCTCATGGAAGGTATTTGCCTTGCCCTCTCTTGCTGGCTCAGTAATAAATACTGATTGCTTAGCAAATTTCTCCTCGCAACCCTCTCCCCAGAAATTTAAAATAGTTGCGATATTACGTTTCACTTCATCAGTAGTGCCTGACTTAGAAATAAAGACAAACAAAGTACTATCTAAATCAAATGACTTAAGTCTCGATAGCAAAGAGCTGGGGTCCAAATTGTTCTGGACCGTAAAGCTGGGACTAGTATTTGAAAACTCCTTCAAAGAATTCTGTAAAACCAAAGAATTAATTCCAGAACCACCCATGCCAACTACCAATACATCTTGATAACCATGCTTCAAAACTTCAGCAGCTAAGGCCTTGCTTCCCTTATTTACCTCTAATAGATAATCAAAGTCTAACCACTTGTAATAAGGTAATGGCTTAGTAGAATTTGCCGATGCTAGTGCATCTTGTAACTCCTTGAATTTGCCTTCTAAACTGGTGAGTAAATCACCGTAAGCTGGCTGGACTAGGGCTGATGCCTCATCTATATTACTAAGTCGTTTTGTTTTGGTCATATGAGGGAATTATAAGATATATAAGGCTTAGATGTCTCAAACCCTTATCCTGTAATTACTGGATTTGAAGCAATGCCCCTGATTTTACTCATAACATTAATCTTTTGCATGCAGCCGGCTACTGCCAAAATGAATTTTTGGGAAAGTCTCAAAGCCAATATCCACGCGGCTTTGACACCCTCAGAATTCATCTGTGATCGCTATGAAAGACGTCCCTACGAAACCCATGTGCTTAGACCAGGGATCAAAATGCCGTTTACAGAACTTAAACCAAGGAAACGAAAATGCGTTCAATGGCAGGAAGCACCTGATTCTGCTATAGGTAAATCATGCGCTGAATATGTCTACGAAAATAGCTCACCAGCTCAACATCAAGCCCTATACCACAAAGTTACTAGATATCGTACCGTTTGTGTGGAAGGTCATAACTCTAAATAGACAGGATTTCAGCCGTTTAGACTATGAATTTTCTTGCAGAATAGACCAAATGCTTGATATGGATTTTTGGGTCTTTGGGACTAAATAAAGTATTACGTCAGTACATACCCCCGTAAACAGCAGCTTCTTAACCCCATAAGAAAGCTGCTGTTTCTTTTTTTACGAGTGTTTTGAACTTCAATAGCTTTGTTATTTGAGTCCTCATGGGCTAGAGCCCACTTCGGACACGCCCCTATA
>JAPPOW010000098.1:2851-12755 GCA_028817775.1 Candidatus Melainabacteria bacterium
CAAATGCCTCGCTCTTGAAGCCCAAAACACTCGTAAAATCCACCGTCATTGCGAGGAACGAAAGTGACGAAGCAATCTAGTCTTTTAATACTCATAAGTTTATAAAAGGCGCAGCCAGCAGTTCTCCAACTGCTAGCTGCTTGTCGAACAGCCTAAACTAAACTCAAGGGCAGAAGTAGTTTAGCCTAGGGGCACTCTGTCAAATTGTAAACTTGTCCTGGAATCTCCAATAGCTGCGTTATGCAAGTCTTGCTCTTGAAGATTCGAGAACAAGTTTAGTGCTATTTAGGATTTCAAAAACACTCTGTATATATTTATTAGGCCACAAATCGAGTGGTTTATAACAGTCAGAGACTCAAATTAGTGAGAATTAATTTTTTTAGTTTTGCCTTAACTATAGTGAACTAATTTCTTCGAACTATAAAACGCAAGTGCGCTTGCACTTACTACAATTAGAAAAAGTAACCAAGCCAGTGCTGAAGCGTAGCCCATGCGGAAGTCGTCAAAGGCTGTCTGGTAGGTGTATAGCGAGTAGAACATAGTTGAGTTCTGGGGACCTCCACTAGTCATCACGTAAGCTGGTACGAAGTACTGGAATACCTGAATGATTCCAATCACTATATTAAAAAACATAGTAGGTGAAAGTATCGGTAGTGTGATATGCCAAAATTTTTCTAGTTCATTGGCACCATCAATCTCTGCTGATTCATAAAGTGATTGAGGGATATTCTGTAGTCCAGCCAAGTAGATTAACATTGGGTTACCAAGTGCCCAGAAGCTCATGATGATTAGTGCTGGCAATGCCCAATGCGGGTCAGCAAGCCAGAGAGGACCATCTAAGCCAATTAGATTTAAGGCTTGGTTAATCAAGCCAGTCTCATCACCTTTGAAGATCCAAGTCCAAGCCACACTCGATGCTACTATCGGCACCACGCTGGGTAGATATAAACAGGCACGATAAAAACTACGCCCCGAAATTTTTTGATTGAGCAAGATTGCCATAGTCAGGGCAATCACAGTGCCAAGGGGTAAACTAACTAGTGCAAAGATTAAAGTTACTTGCAAGGAGGCGATCAAAGTTTTGTCACCAAGCATCTCAGCATAATTGGCTAGACCTAGAAATTGAGCTTGTCCGATGCCATCATATTGGGTAAATGAGAGTACTAGACTTGCCAATATCGGTCCAATCAAAAACAAGACGAGTCCAATTAGCCAGGGACTTAAGAAGGCTAGTGCTTTGCGCCACATTAGTTACGAAGAAGTTGAGTGATTGAGAACTCAGTTGCCTCACGGTTCGCTCTTGCGATACTGTCAGTGAGGGGGATCTCTTTGGGGCAAGCTTTGACACATTCTTGAGCATTACCGCAGTTATTGAGACCATTGTCAATCAAAGCCTGAGTGCGGTCTGACTTGGTGCTCTCACCATTAGGGTGACTGTTAAACAAGACTGCTTGCGAAATTGCTTGTGGTCCGATGAAACCATTTTCATTGGTCCATTGTGGGCAAGCTTCTAGGCAACAACCGCAAGTCATGCAACGACTAAGGGTATAGTTCTCTTCTTGCAAGCTAGGCATGACTCTAGGTCCTTCACCTAGATCATAAATACCATCTACCTGCACCCAAGCTTTAACTGTCTTGAGAGCTTCAAACATATTAGATCTGTCTACAACCAAGTCGCGTTGTACAGGAAACTTAGACATTGGTTCGATTGAAATTGGTTGCGGTAAATTATCAACCAGAGCAGTACAGGCTTGTTGCACTTTGCCATTAATTACCATAGTGCAAGAACCGCAAACTTCTTCTAAGCAAGCACACTCAAAACTCACAGGCTCTGTAGCCTCCCCCTTGCTAGTCTCCGGGTATTGGCGAGTTGCCATCAAGAGTGAGATGACATTCATGCCTTGCTCATAAGGCACTTCAAAATCCTGACTATAGGACTTTGAGTCCGGGCAGTCTTGACGTTTGACTTTAAAACTTACTTTCTCTTGGGTTTTAGCCATAATAAGATCATACCCTAATTTGTAAGCAATTTGGCTTCCCAGGGAAGCCAAATTTAACGATTTATCTTACTTGGGTATAATTGTTGCGATGGGTCGAGCCAAAAAACAAATTGAGAAGAAGAAAAAAAAGGCTGAGCAAAAACAAGCTCAGACCAAATCAGGCTCGGCTACAGTTGCTCGAAATAAACGAGCTGGTTTTGATTTCCACCTCGGCAAGGAAATTATTGCAGGCATTATGCTTACTGGTCCTGAAGTTAAATCAGTCAGGCTTGGTAATGTGCAGATGCGCGGCGCTTACGCCAAAATTATTGATGCTGAGATATGGCTCTTTAATTGCCATATCTCTGAGTACAAGCATGCTAAGAATGTAGGACATGAAGCAGAGCGAGTGCGTAAGCTACTTCTCAACCGTTATGAGATTGAGCGCATTGAATTAGAGTTACAAAAGACTAGCAAGACTTTGGTTGCCAGCAAGATTTTTTTCAAGGGTAATCACGCTAAAGTTTTGCTGCATCTAGGTGAAGGTAAAAAACATTCTGACAAGCGCTCTGATCTTAAAAAACGGCAACAGAACCTAGATGTGCAGCGGGCTCTCAAGGATTATTAGGCTACCAGTTTTGCTTTGGTAGCTTGAGCCAGTAGCGAACCCATATCTCTATCTTTATCGCTAGCATGATGAATTAGTTCAAGTGGTTTGGCACTGATTCCAATACCAAAGTTCTTGATTATCGAGGACAGGATTGCTCTAGCTTCAGCACTGATTGTGTAAGATGAATAGTGGTCTCTATCACCTTCATTGAAATCTAAGTCTGCTTTGTCAAATAGAGTAAGAATTTCGTCCTCAGTGTCTCCTTCATTTTGAAGAACGAATTTTCCAATGTGAATAGCGTTTGCAAGTTTATCGAGCTGTCCGTTTTTATTAGCCATTATTCCTGGCTTAGAGATGATTCCTAAGTAGATTTTCCAGAACTTTGCAGCGCTGACTTCGGTCTGCTCAGGGTCAGCAAGTTTGATGGTCCTTGCTTTATCATCTTGGCTTCTTGAGTCTAGGTAGAGCTCATTTAGAGTCGCTGCTGGCTCACAAACTCCAGTGCTCGTTGCAGGCATGAAATACTTTCTAGAGCCTTGCCCAAACTGATCTAAGGGTTTAACTGTCTCAAACTTGATATTTGCTTCTGTCATAGTATCTATTCTAGTTTATTTTGCATTTGAGTTGTAAATTTTGATTTATAACTCAAAATTGGGTATAATATGAGTTATAAATTATAGGTTTATAACTCATGATTTGGAACTGGCAGCATAAAAAATGGCCCAAGTTTAGCTATAAACAAGCTAAATTAGCTAGTCTTGAGCAGGAATTCACTCACAAATCTGGGATTTTCTTAGGGATATTGAAACATCTTGGTACTGAGCAGCCAAAATTAGACTTGATTTGTGAGGAAGCTTACAGGACTTCTTTGATAGAGGGTGAGTTGCTCAATCGAGAAAGTATTCATTCTTCAATCCGTAAGAATTTTGGTCTTAAGTCTAGCTCTAATCAAACTAGAAGTGGTGAAGAAGCTATTGCGGCAATGATGGTCGATCTTTATCAGAATTATGCCAAACAAGTTAATCATAAAAATTTGTATCGTTGGAATTCATTATTACTTTACGGCAAAGCTGATTTGAATCTGACTTATCGCCAGGATGATGAACCGATGCAGATAGTTTCTGGTTCAGTTGATAAACCTAAGATTCATTTTGAAGCGCCTCCTTCAGAGCTTGTAAAACAGGAGATGGATCAGTTTATTACTTGGTTTAATTCAACTAAATCACTGGGAGCTTTGGAGCGAGCGGGGCTGGCTCATATTTACTTTGTCTCTATTCACCCTTTCGATGATGGTAATGGGCGTATTGCTAGAGCCCTTGCTGAGAAGGTTTTGTCGCAAGCTCTTGGTCAAGCGTCATTGATTTCTTTATCTCATGTAATTGAGAAGCATCGCAAAAAATATTACAGGGCACTTGATCAAGCCTGTACCAGTTTAGAGATTACGGATTGGTTAGTTTATTTCGCTGAGGTAGTTTTGCAAGCACTGGAATATAGCCAGCAAAGTATTGAGTTTACTCTTGCCAAGGCTAAACTCTATGACAAGCATAAGGATCAAATGAATAAACGCCAAGCTAAAGTGCTGAAGCGAGTACTTAAAGAAGGACTTAGTGGTTTTGAAGGTGGTTTGAGTGCTGAGAATTATATTTCAATTAGCAAAACTTCTAGAGCTACGGCTACTCGTGATTTGCAGGATTTAGTAGATAAGGACATTTTAAAAATAGAAGGTCAACTTAAATCAACACGTTACTATCCGAACCTCTCGTCATCCTGAGCCTGGAAGGCGTCAGGATCCCAGTGTGGAATCAATGAGATCCTGATATCGAGTCCACTCTCCTCAGGATGACAAATGCTAAAATAACTTTCTATGACTGAAGCAGTTTTAGAGAAGGTGGAAATGAACAAAGTATTGAAGGATAAGGTTGCCATTATTACTGGCGGTACTAGAGGTATTGGCAAGGGCATAGCTCAATTGTTTGCAGCAGCAGGCGGGCAGGTGGTAATCACCGGACGTTCTCCAGAGAGTCCAGTGGCAGCTGAACTTTCAGAGGGCGCAGATAAGCCAGTGAAATATTTGGGCTGTGATCTTGGTGATAAGGAAGCTTGCGCTAATTTAATCAAATCAGTGCTTGAAGAATTTGGACGTATCGATGTACTAGTCAACAATGCCGGTATCACTCAGGACAATTTGTTCTTGCGCATGAAAGAAGAAGAGTGGACTTCAGTGATGGATACTAACCTCAATTCGCTCTATTACTTATGTCAACCGACTGTCAAAGCTATGTCTAAACAAAAGTCAGGCAGCATTATTAATATGAGCAGTGTCATTGGTTTGCATGGTAATCCGGCACAGGCAAATTACGCTACTACCAAAGCTGGCATGATTGGTTTTACTAAGGCAATTGCCAAGGAATACGGACGCCGCGGTATCAGGGTTAATGCCATTGCACCAGGCTTCATTCGCACCGAAATGACTGATGAATTGCCTGAAGAAACGCAAAATAAATATAAAGAAAACATCCCGCTAGGCGACTTTGGGAGCACAAAAGACATTGCAGAGCTTGCATTGTTTCTTGCTAGTAGCGGCAACTATATCACGGGACAGGTGATACAGGTTGATGGTGGTTTATTTATGTAGTATTCTTGATTTCCTGGGTGGGAACAAATTCAAAAAGCTAGCTAGCTAGCGAATAAAAGCGAGAAAAAGGATATGACTACAGCTATGGATCGTGCAGAAATAATAACTAGAATCACTAAAGTGGTGGCCGCTCAACTAAGCGTTGGCGAAGACGAAGTAAAAGAAACTTCTAGCTTCACAACTGACCTAGGTGCTGACTCACTTGATACTGTTGAGCTAGTTATGGCGCTTGAAGATGAGTTTGGTGTTGAAATTCCAGACGAAGAAGCTGAAAAGATCACTACAGTTGGCGCAGCGGTTGACTATGTAGAGCAAAAATCAAAGGCTTAGGCTTTGGCTTTAACACAACTAAATAGAACTAGATCGCAAGAACTCTTTGCAGAGGCTAATGCTTTGATGCCTGGTGGAGTAAATTCTCCGGTGCGGGCATTTAAGTCTATTGACTCTTCGCCGGTCTTCTTTAAACGCGGCAAGGGCGCCTATCTCTGGGATGAGGACAATAACAAGTATATAGATTTTGTTGCTTCTTGGGGACCAATGATTCTGGGTCATGCTGACCCAGATATCGAAGCAGCTTTGAAAGAAGTTGTGGAGAGTGGTACTAGCTTTGGTGCGCCAACTCGACTCGAGAATGAGATGGCAGCTGAAGTAATTAAATGTGTGCCATCAATTGAAATGGTGCGTATGGTCAATTCAGGTACTGAAGCGGTGATGTCTGCTTTGCGTCTTGCTCGTGCTTATACTTCACAGCGTAATCCTAAGCAAACTAAGATCATTAAGTTCAAGGGTTGTTACCATGGGCACGCTGATTCTTTATTAGTGCAAGCAGGCTCTGGAGTGGCTACGCTAGGTTTGCCTGATAGCCCTGGGGTAACGGCCAATGCTACTCAGGATACGATTTTAGCTGACTACAATAATCCTGATGCAGTTACTGAGATTTTTGAAAAATACCCGGGTGAGATTTCTGGGGTAATTTTGGAGCCAGTGATTGGCAATGCCGGTTGTATCCCACCTAAACCTGGTTACTTAGAATTTTTGCGTGAGATTACCAGTGCTCATGATGCGCTCTTGATTTTTGATGAAGTGATGACCGGCTTCCGTGTAGCGCTTGGTGGCGCACAAGAAAAATTTGGAGTAATGCCAGACATTACTACTCTAGGGAAAGTGATTGGTGGTGGCTTACCAGTGGGGGCTTACGGTGGGCGCAAAGAAATCATGCAGATGGTTGCTCCAGCTGGTCCTATGTATCAAGCTGGTACTCTCTCTGGTAATCCACTAGCTATGACTGCTGGTTTAACTTGCCTGAAAAAAATCCAAGCCCCTGGTTTCTATGATGAGCTTGAACGTAAGGCTAATTACTTAATCAATGGAATGAAGCAGGCAATCGATGCTCCGCTACAAACAACAGTCTGTGGTGGTATGTTTGGCTTTGCTTTCTCGTCAGAGCCTATTCATAATTTTGCTGATAGTTCTAATATGGATATTGAGAGATTCAAGCAGTTCTACTTATCAATGCTTGAACAAGGGGTTTACTTCGCTCCTTCAGCCTATGAAGCTGGTTTTGTATCTGCACAACATAGTGATGAGGATCTTGACCAGGTAATAGCGGCCTCTAAAAATAGCTAGTTGCTTGCATTAGCTTGCAGTTCTTGTAGATATTTAATTCTATCCTTGCTCGCTGGGTGTGAGCCTAGGTAACTCTGGTCCAGATCTGAGAAAGCATTACCCTTAGCAGCATCTCTTTCAAAGAAATCAAGGAATTTATCAAGTTCTTGGTAAGTATTGCTAATTAATTCAAAAGCTAATCTATCAGCATTCTTCTCCCAGCCTCTATTGCTGGCTTTCATGGTCAGTGCTGGTACAAACTGCATACTAATCAAGCCTTCTGGATTGAGAAAGCTAGTGAATATTTGGTAGAGTACAGCTCTACCCTTGCCACGACTACAGTGCCTGAGCTGATGGTGGGCAAGCTCATGAGCAATAATGAAAGCAAGTCCAGTCTCTTCCTCGCTTCTTTCAATTAGTTTTTTGGTGACATAGATTTTGCCACCAATTGCTGCAAATGCATTTTCATAACCTTTCTCTACGACTTTGATTGTATATGGTAGATCACGCAAACTATCTTCGTTTGCTGCAATAAGTTTATCGAGTATCTTTTCTACGCGTTCTTGTTCTTCTTTGAATACTTTCTTTTCTTTGATTGCTTCAGTATTGGCGAATAAGTTTCTTTCTAGATCGTCTGGGAATTGAGAGAGGGCGATATCCATAAGACTAAACAAGATGAAGAAAACTACTACTAAGCCAAAGGCGAACTTCAGAGTTTTGATTGACCATAATTCATCGTAATTTCCAGTAGAAACGTCACGGGTAAGATTTAATTCTTTGACTTGAAATTTCATGGCAATAGTGCAGTGGCGTAAGCATGAGCCTCAACGTAGCCAAAACCAAGATTGATAGTATCAACTCTAAGGTTAGCAAAGGCTAGAGCTTCAGGGTTCTTCTCTATTAGTCGAAGTACAGCTTCTCTCCTTGCTCTGTCTAGTAGAGATTCATAGGCAGGAATCGAACCGCCAAAAATATTAATCACTGTTGCTACTAAGCTTTTGAATTGAGAGACTGCAATGACCACATTTTGAGAGCAAGCAATAGTTTTGCCTTGGTGATCATCCGGTTCAACACTATGCATTTCTATATGCCTATATTTATCTTCACGTTTACGGATATTGTCTAAATGTTCACCTTCTACAAAACCACAGATTTTGTAGAGTAGATAGAGTGTGATTATTAGAGATAGTATTGAAATTGAATTCATGCTTCTTCTACTTTGACGGCAGTGCCATAGACCAAGATCTCTGCAGTACCCGATTTGATTGAAGCAGTGCTAAATCTAATATTGACAATAGCGTTGGCTCCAAGTTCACTTGCTTGTAGTAACATTCTTTCAGTCGCTTCTTTACGGGCTTCTTTAAGCAGTTCAGTATAGCCAATAACTTCACCACCAAACATATTGACCATCATTGCCATTAAGTCACTAACTATGTTTCTTGCTCTTACAGTCGCTCCCATGACAAGCCCATAGTGCTCGATAATTTTTTTGTCGCGGATAGATTCTATATTAGTCAGCTCCATATACTTTACTCCAGTCTGTTTGGGCCCAGTCTTGTTTGTTGTAGTTTGTTTGTCCTGCAAGTTCTTTCCTTCTTTGTTCTACTTGGTGTGCTTCTTTTTGTGCATTGAGTTGGATTTGTTTCATTCGTTCTTTGAACTCAGGACCAGTGAATTTGTTCACCATGCTGAGGATATAGATGGCAATAACTACCAGGATGACTACTATGTACATTGATTTTGCTCGTGTGCTAACTTTCCCTGGAGGATTGAAGTCATGTCTGCTTTGGATATCGTAGTAGAGTGCTTTCATGACCCCTATAAAGGTCGTACTGGCTGGACCTAATATAAGAGCCAGCACTAGGCCAACTAATATTCCAGGTATCGAAGCAAGTGCGCCTAGTCCAGAACTGAAGATAGATAGCAGGGCACCAGGTCCAGTGGCAATCCCAGTGATCATTGCTGGAAGTTGGTAAGCAAGTATCCCAATCACAAAACACTGAATTGCTGAATGGAAACATGTGATTAGAGGGATTGATAGAATGTGTTCTTTTAGGATTTTCTGATCTGGGAAATTGCCTGTTAGTTTTGCAAAAGGTAAGAAATTGTATTTAAGCGACTTGGTCATAATATTGTAAAGTCCCCAAACCAAGGCAATTAATGAGATAAGCAAGCTATAAATTCCATTTGGAATTATAGTTGAAATTAGACAGATATTCATTCCTAAGCATATGTACCAAAACAGCTTGTCAAAGATATCAAAGTAGCAGCTCCAGAATGCACCCAAGATTTTCATGATACCGCTCAAGGCTTTCTTTGAGCTTAAGCCTTCTCCTACAAAATTCTTGCCGTAGACCAGTTCATTGAAACCACTAGCTTCAACTATTGCAATTGCTGAAGAAGGAATGGAACTGAAAAATACGGCCGAAAATGCGAAACCACTGAACAAGGTTATAGCAAGATTAGTCTGGTTCTGGTTGGCTAGATAGATCGCAACGAGTCCACCTGGCACCGTGAATAACAATAGGGTAAGTAATCCCCATAGAGTAGTGATTAAATTAAATACACCAACTGCAATATGAGTTACTGCCATCATCGTAAATTCCTTGAGATGTTTTTGCGTAAAAATCCATGCTAAACCAACAATGTTGGCAAATGAGGTCTCTGTATATCTTTCTTCTAATCGTTCTTGATCCATAACAATTACCTTATTCCCCCTAAATGCTAGGGGGTTAAGGGTATTTTTCTGAGAATGATTGTGCTATAAATCGGTCATTGAGCCTATTGAGTTTTGATTTTATAGTTCAAACTCTGCTTTGACACTTTCTTGCAGATTGACTCCTGAATTTAACTATCAAAACTCATTAGCCATACTTGGTGGAAGGCTTGTGGTGAGTATAATTAGGGCAATTAGTGATTTATTCGAACGTAGCCGAAAACCAGGGAGCTTGCTCCCTGGATGAGGCGAGAGAGAACCCCAATTTTGCCGGTTCGTTTTCGAAGAAAACGACAAATCGAGCAATTAAAACTCGGTAGCTTTGCTGCCGAGATGCGAGATTTGAGGCAAAATTTATA
>JAPPOW010000003.1 GCA_028817775.1 Candidatus Melainabacteria bacterium
ACTCTTAGAAGATATTGCTTTTTCTGACTATGGCTCTGATGAGCAAAAATTATATGCAATAGAAACTTTACTAAAAATAGGAGCCAATCCAAGAATTATAATGGCTAATCCTATGGTTGCTGCAATGAATATAAGCTTTATTGATTTTGTTCGTGCTTCAGTGAAAGAAGCAGCTGCAGATGGAGACTATGATCACAATCTTCTTAGACTTCTGGAAAATCATGATGATAAAGGGGACGTGGTTGAAGCTAGAGCTGAAGAGATTGATACGGATAAATTAGCTAGAAGAGTTACTTTAGTTGATTCACTGTCGATGATGAGTTATAGCGCGAGTGGACCTGTTCCTCGTATTCCAACACCAATACAAGCTTTACGCCATGAAGTAAATGAAGTTGACGGTATAGGTTTGACACCCTTGTTTGCTGCTTTTCTTAAAGGTGGCGGTGATGCTCTTTTCACTGGTCTTTTAGAAGCAGGTGCTGATCCTATGCAAGCATTAATTTTTCAAGATGGTCAAAATAGGCAACATAGCCTTGTGAGCTTACTTGCAGAATTAAATCAAAATAGTCCTTCAGTTGAAATTAAAGCCAGAGCTGCTAAGGCACTGCAAATGATTCGAAACCATAGTAGGAATTGCAGCAGAGCTGCTGATTCAAGTTATCTAGCAGTTCAACATGCTAACGTTGCAGGTTTAGCGCTGATCCCAGATTATATGCTTGACCTTAGCTCAGAATTTTTCAGTGGTGGCACGCCTATCGGTATAGATCCAGTAAATAACGATATAGTCTTAGATGATGGTAGCAGGCTGAGACAAGTGGAAGCAGAAGTCCCTCATCCTCATGAATAGTAACTTTGTTAGCTACTTTTAAAACTTTACTAAAAGAATCTAATTAAGGAGCTGTCAATTTCTGGAAACCTGAGCCTAAGCTAGTTCAGGAATTATTTCTCGATATAAAGATTTAGCTTCTTCATTAAATGCCTTAAAATCTGCTTCGTTAGTATCTCTAGTTAGTTCCGCTTTAAAGAAATCTATAAATTTAGTCACAAAGCTATCAAAACCAAAACTTCTCATAGAGGCTAAAACTTTTGCAATGACAATTACATTTGTTTTAGTTCTGCTCATGCCAACAAGTTGATTCCAGTGCTCTGTATTCTCTTTCATCAAGTCTCCAGATTCAAAATCTAATTTGAGACCTAGAGAGTGTGTGAATAATTCAAAATGTTCGAGTATTTTTCTTTTGGAGGTATCGTCATTAGCCAGAAGTGGAAAATCTTTTGCTTCAAGGCAAAAAGCTCTAGGTGTAAGTGGTCTATCATTTGGAAGCACCCTATTGTGCAAACTATCCCATGCTTCGCGAGTTAAGGGGAGTAATCGAAATAGGGCTGAATCTTCTTTAGCAAGCAGGTAATCAATTCCAAAATCATCAACCTCATGTCTCAAGAGATCTAAGTATTCTCTTCTTGTTACTGCTCTCTTGTGATGTTGACCATGTACACAGGTGTTCATATTGTCTAAATTTAAAAGTTCAAAATATATATTTCCTGCATCACTCAAGCCTTGGGTTCTGGTATAGCTAACCTTACCGGTTTCATCTAGCCACTCTACTAAATGCTTGCCCGGCACTTTCCATGCATTATTAAAGTCTTGTTTTATCAATAACTTCAAGCCTGGTTGTGGACTTGGAGCACTAGCAGGATTTTCATGTTCAATATCTACTACACTATCAACTGCTTGCCAGAGTAATTCTCCTGATGGACTATAAGTCTGTTTGTGATGGAATGATAGATTCTTAATATATGGAAGACTTTCTCCATCAACCAAAGTAATTCTGATACTTGGAGTTTCTTTAGATGGTTTCTGAACCTCAAAAACTCTATCAAGGTATTTGAGCTTTTTACTTGCCCAATCTTTTATGCTCTTTAAAAAGTTTCCTATGCTTTTGAGTTGCCCTTCACTTAAGCTTATTGATTCTTGTTGCTCAGGTAGGCTGTTCCAGTCTGAACTAGCGACCACAGTCTCACTTCGACCAAACCTTGCTTCTCCTCCAGCACTATCAAATTCTCTATGAAGATCAGCAAGATCATTTTCTAGATTGGTTTCGGATATACTTTGCTTTCTATAACTTGTGTCTTGATTTCCTTCATTAGCTGTCATATTCTGGACACTATTCACAAAGGGCTTCCTTAATAGGTTCACCAATTGCCAAACTTTTAAAAGCCTTCTGGGGTCGGAAATTGCTATAGTTGCTGCAGACACTTTAGTGACATAATAACAGCAATTTATCTTAAGTCAAGGGCGTGCTTTTGACTTGAGTTTCTGTTTAAGAAGCTTTGAAATTGAAGCAGCAAAGAACTTCTAATTTACTGAGGAATAATATTAATATCGATATTTGAGCTATTGGTTCTAATAGCTAAGTTTTGACTACCAAGCTGAGGCGGTCTTGGTCTGATATGGCTTATGCTGAGCAACAGGGTATCAGCTCTACCCCTAGGGATTTGTACATGGTGTACTTGTCCTTCTGATTTTTGCTTAACTTCCCATATTGGATAGAGATCCCTACCTTTGGGAGTTTCTAGTGAATTGACTTCAATTCTATCTCCGGCTTGAATCAATTCTTTTTCAATAGCTTCATATAAATCCTCTATACTCGTGATGTGTAAAGCCTTTCTGCCATTAGCCTTGGCCTCCTCTGAAACTCCTGCTGCATGTAAATTTCTAAGTTCAGCATCGTCAAGTCTCAATAGTGCTGATTGGAGTTGATCTTTCTTGTGTTCTGAAACTTTTCTGCCGGTGGCATTAGAGGCAGCAGCACGAGTCAAACGTCCCTTCATGCGCATTTCACGGACCATGTCTTTAACAGCACTCTCAGTT
>JAPPOW010000102.1 GCA_028817775.1 Candidatus Melainabacteria bacterium
AGCTTAACTACTAGATGTTACGAGAAATATATCACTAGCCTGGGCAAAGGAAAGGGTGAAAATATGAGCGTAGATAATTTAAGACAGGAAGCACTGGAAGCTGCGGCAGCAACTTCTGCTGCACAAAGAAGTTTAAGTGCTGCAATTTCAGCAGAATCAAACGCGCCGGAGAAGGAAAAAGAAAGCGCAAAAAGTAAGATTGAGCAAGCAAAATCCAATCTAGTAGCGGCTTCTGAAAGACAGACTTCTCTAGGTCAATTGCTTCGTGCAGAAGAAAGCTATGAAGCTAAGCAAAAAGCAGTTGAAGAGAAAGCTAAAGAAGAAGAGCTAATCAAACAAGAAGAAAAAGAGTATAAGAAACAAGAAGAACAGGATAAGGCAAAATATGCCAAATTAACCAGGAATGACGCCAAAGATGCTAAAAAAGCGGCTCCTGCTTCTAACCTTGTTAACGGCGAGGAGCTAGTCCGTAGTGAAAAACCACTAAGTCAGGATGAGATTTTTGCCAAAATGCAGGAGATGGTCAAGGCAGACCAAGATAAAGCGGCGACTGAAACAAAATCAGAAGATGCAATTGAGCTTGCCGACGCATTGCCTGTAGACAAAGCAGCATTACCGACTAATCCAGCTGTAAATCAAGCTGGAAGCACTCCACCAGGTGCTGGTCAAGCGGTAGAAAATGAGGGTATTCAGCTAAAAGGAGCTTCCGAAAGCGCTGGAACTAATACTTAATTCGTAGAAATTCTCCCTCCCACAAACAAAAAAGTTCCTTCGGGAGCTTTTTTGTGCTGCTCATAACCAAGGCTTAATCTCAATTTGTTACTAATAAATCGTAAGCGATTCATTTATCTGGGGGGAGAACGAATTGACTGATATTAACACTAATAATGTTTATGGGCGCAAGATTGCGAATCCAAGTTGGGAGAAAGTAGCGAGAACAGCATACAAGCAGCAAACAGCTAAGGCTGATGCAGCGAGCGAGACTCAAAAGAAATCAGCTGTGGATAGAGTAGAACTATCACAACAGTTTATTGAGATGCAGAGAGCAAATTCTGTGACTTATGATTTCGGTGACTTTTCATAATTCTTAACTAGGACTTAATCTGAATTCATTACAACTAATACATAGGAGAAATAGCCAATGTCTGAATTAGGCGGTGGACAAGCAGGTGGTTTCAATACACCTTATAACCCTAACTTACGGGCCAACAATAGAGCCCAAGCTAATACTGCTATACGCAGGCAAGCACCAGTTCAAGAACCAAATACACAAACTGATCCTCAAGCACCAGTTACTGAGCAACCAGAAATTACAACTGAGGTTGAACAACGTAGAGCAGATACGCAACGAATTCAACGTCAAGTTCACAATGATAGGACTGCTCAGGCTGATTCATTTAGTAGCCGTGAAGACGCTGGTAATGCAAGAGCAGATAGAGTAGCTCGTCATGTGAATCCAGAAGGAGTTCAAGATCAGCAACGCCAACACCGTGAGCGTCTTGCTAGAAATATTAACCAAGCTTCAGTTGGTTTACAAAAAGCACTTGATGCTGATAAACCAGAGGCGGCTCAAGATCAGCAGTTAGCTTCTAATGCTGCACAATCACAACAGAGTCTTGATCCTGATGCAAGAGCACGCAAAGATTTAAACAAGAAACTTAAACTGATTCGTGAGAAGGGTAACTCTCAAGCACAAAACTTTATTAGATTTGTAGAAAGCCGCAAAGGTAACGATGGTTTAGTTGATGAAGAAACGATGGAGCTAGTCAACGGTTACTACGAAAATGTTCAAGCTGAAACTAGTCGTATGACTCCAACTGAGATGATTGATGGAGATCATGCTAGAAGATTTTATGCAGACAAAATTTCTTCAGACAATGTTGATGAGTTAGAAGCGTTTGAGAAGGGTTCAGTCTTTGCACTGGCACCTTCAATGGATAGACTTAACTATGTCGCTAAGATGAAACTATCTTCAAGTAAGAGTGCGGTCTTGCGTGAAGCCCCAGAATATATACGCACGACTCCAGAGAAAGTGAGTCCGCAACAAAGAGTAATCAGTCTTGGAATTGCGTTAATAGGAGAGGATACCAAATGGGCAGAAGGCTCATTAGCGGGAGTATAGGATGGTAACAATGCAGGAGGAGCCGAAAAAAACATCAGCCCAGCTTAAAGCTGAGCGAGAATTGATGATGGCAAAGGCTGCAATCAAGCTTGCTCTGCAGTCATACAATTATAGGTTTAAACAAGAAGCACCCCCAGAGCTTCGGGAATATTGGGATTCACTTAGTGAACAAGCGTGGGGAGAACATTTACGCTTGTTCGCTAAAGAACTCAAAAAAATCAAGAAGGTTGGTGTCAAGAAGATTTTGTTTGATCTTGAGCACTATATCAATGACTGCAAAAAATTAGTCCCTAAATTCAAACGTAAGAAAGAAGAAATTTTATTGATGATGGCACTCGGACAAATTGATATCAAAGAATTTGTCGACGCGCTTGAAACTCTCCCTAACAATAAAGAAAAATTGGATCGCCAGATTCATAAACAAATCCGTGAGCTTGATTGGCAGGATGATATTGCTCTCTCTGAGCTTGATTCCTTGACTCGTGAACTTGATCAAGATCGAATCAAAAAAGAAGATATCGATAGGATCGAGCGTGAGATTGAAAGACTAGAGGGTGAAATCGCTGGTCGAAAATCCAAACGTGATGAACTTGCAATTAAGCTTGTCGAGTGGCGTGCAAGAGGCAATATGGACATTGCCAGTGCTGATGGTAAGTTCAGACTAGACGCTTAGAACCTGTCTTGAAAGGTCAAGAACGAGGCTTGCGAGCGCAAATGTCATTTAACCTAGTAGGGTTTGTTTTCGTACACCCGAAGTTTGCTGTAGCAAATGAGGGCGAGCGTAACGAAGTTATTGGGCTTTCAAGACAGGTTCTTAGACCAAATGGTTGATATTTTACTTAGTTAATAAAGTCATAAACTAAATAAGTTATTAGTTCAATATGGACAGTATCGGGGCTTCCAGTAACGCTGGTAGGTTTGAGGGAATACCACGCGATAAGAAGCAAGTAAATCAATCAAAATTTATTAGCAATCTGAGTGATCAGCGTAAGTCTGACTTAGCTAAACGTATAGGAGGCTTGCGTGATTCAATCGGCTCTAATCGAATGGGCTCTAACTCGGATGTGATGTTTGATCATTACGCTAGTTCTAGAGACATACAAAAAAAACTTAGTTGATCTTCTGTGGTAGCATATATCTTGTAATGGCTTCCCTTATCCCTAAGCCCACATGGCTGAAGCAGCTATCTAGTGAATTTCAGCGACAAAACTTGAATCAAGTTAGGTCTCAGATCAATGATCTTCAAGTTCAGGTACCTGACCCTTATTATTTACATTGGGCAAGCAAAGAAACTCTTACAGCTTTCGAGCATCTTGATAACTTAATTGGCTTAGCTTCAGAGAGGAGAGTTGATGAGCAGTATATTAATAATGAAGCCTCATGGCTTTGCTTGAAGTTGCTGGATGCTCATCTTTGTTTAAATCATTTGTCTAGATTTTTGGAGCGTAATTCACTTCCAATAGATTATTCAAAAGCTGTTCAAACTTTAACTGAGGCAGTAGATAGGCTTAAAGTTTTTCTGCGTCCAATCTTGCCAGGTGCTTTTCAGCGGGGTTTGAGAGAACAGAGTTTTGAGGAAGTAGTTACAATGACTAGAGCTAATCAAAAAGATATTAGATTTGTTGGTAGTGCTTGGTTGTTGGGACCAGATTCTCAGCCATTGCCAATTGACATTAATCAAATATTGTCTGAGGCATTTGCTGATTTATCAGAGTTTGAATATTGCTTGGTTGCTGATTTTTTTAATAACTCTCAACTTAGAGGATTGCAGTCCGTCCAGCTGCCAATTATTATTGATTGGAAGCCTGGAGAAGATCAACCGAAACTAATGATGGATCGGCTTGAGGCACAGATCTCAGACGTGGAACAAGCTGAGAATGATGGGAAGATTTATTTGGAGATAGCTGGTGTTACGAGGGTAACTCGAAATATAGCTGAGAATGCACAACATGCAATGAATAAGGTCTATAAATTCTTCCTCGACTTCTTTCGATATCAAGTGCACCCTCAACTGCTAGACTCATGTCCTGAAGGTTACAGTTTTAGCATGATTCTCAACGCAAAAAGGGAAAGCCCAGGCATTTGGAATTAGTTTAGTAATACTTTCATCGCTTTGCCTTCAAGCATTAATTTTAGAGCTTGTTCCAGTTCGCTCATTGCCATCTCGTGGCTAATTAAATCATTCATCTTTATTTTGCCAGAAGCGATCAAGTCAAGAGCTTCTTTGATGTACTTAGGTTGATGGTGGAAGCTAGCAACTATCTTCAGTTCTTGGTAGTGAATTTGGTAAGTATCTAATTCCACTTTGCTTCCTTGAGCTAGACCACCAAAGAAATTGATGGTGCCGCCGGGGCGCACTAGTGACATGGCATCCTGCCAAGCTTCTACTTTACCCACCGCTTCAATTACTTTATCAGCACCGTAGCCTTGACTTAAGTCAATTAGTTCTTGTTGCCAGTTGGCACTTGTTGCTTGGATGAGATGATCAGCTCCATTGGCTTTGGCTAAATCAAGTTTGTTTGGTGATCTACCAATAGCAATCACTTGTACATCATTAATATAGTTCTTACAGAGTTTGATGAAGCATTGTCCGATTGCACCAAGCCCATAGACTGCAACTAGATCACCAGGCTTGATTTCTGTTTTGATAAAGCCTTGTAAGGCAACCGCTAGAGTTTGAGTCAACACTGCTGACTTGAAGTCTAACTCGTCTGGAACTTTGTATAGGTTATGCTCAGCTATGCGACTTGGAATCTTGATTGCTTCAGCAAAGCTACCATTGAGGAAATCTAGATTTTCACAAAGTTCAAATTCTTCTTTCTTACAAAAAAAACATTCATAACAAGGAGCAGTATTAGCAGCTACTACTCTATCGCCAGATTTAAAACGATTGTGTTTTGACTCGCGCACAGTACCAGCAAACTCATAGCCAAAACTAGAGGGAATGGTTTTGATTAGTTTAGGGTGCCCTCGAAGGTAGGTTTTAGTGTCAGTCCCGCCAGTTGCAGCACAAGCAATGTCAACCAAGACTTCGCCTTCACTAAGACTTGGAGTTTCCACTTCTTCTAACCTAATGTCTTTGGGACCGTAGTATAACCATGATTTCACTGTGAGTATTTTAGCTTATTCGTAATGGCAGATGGTCACTTCGTTCCCTGCGTATGGTCGTTTCACTCCCTGCATAGGCTTCGCTGCTGTTGATTAGAGTGTTTTTAGTAGGACGAAGTCTATCTGCTATCTACTAAATAAGCTTTTAAACCAGCCCCAGATTTTCGATAAAAAGCTACTAGGCTTCTTCTTACTTACAGCAGCTTCTGGCAAGAATTCTGTTTTGCGTTTGAGTGCAGCGAGACCGTCTTGCTGCATGGCATTTGGATTATTGTCTATCGCTGACCATAGTAATTTAGGTTTTGGAATTGCGCCATCGAATTCTGGTTGGATTTTAAGTTCTTTAAGTGCGTTGAGAGCACCGATGATGGAGACGGTGGTGACATCAACCCCGCGCTTGGTGGCGTCTAGTAAATATTTGATTGAATCTTTGAGTGGTACTGAGAATATCGCTAGTTCACTTTCATCGTTTTCTTTTGGTTTGACTTTACCTTCACACTCAGCGACAAAGATTGAACAACTGCCATCCATGGCACCAACATCCCCTGGGATATTTTCCAGCGGCTGATGCATCTTACTGACCTTAAGTCCCATCTCTTCTTCAAGTTCACGCTTGGCATTTTGTTCTAGTCCACCATTAGCGGCTTTGTCAGTAGCTAGTCCACCGACTGGTTCAATGGTAATTCCACTATTAGCCCGGCTCATTCGAGGGGGACGGATATGAGATTCAAAAACTATTTCTGGCTCACTATCTTTATTGATGATTGGAGCTACTACAACACAGTCATCACGATCATTGCTCTTGTGAGGCCCCTTGTGCTTCACATAAGACCAAGTGAGCTTAGAGTCCCGTGGATGCTGCCACTGGACCAATTCTTGATATTGGGTCTGTCCTATCGATTTTTCCACAGAATTCGTGATACATTATAGCATTTGCGTATTACATAATGGAGTCCTGACCTCGCGCATTAAGCGCTCCTCAAGATGACAGAGAACCTTTTTGCCTGAAAATCGTCAATAAATAGGCGGATATCTAGTATAATTTACTATGCGTAGATGCAAATTCCAGGTCTTTCACCGAAAGGCTTGAAGGGGTTGAATGGGCAAAAATACAAAAAAAATCACATCATGTATAGCACTTGCGATTGCAATCGGCTTGCCTGTTGCTGCTAAGAATGATGAAGCTTTGCGTGAGAGATTTATTTCTGAATATTCAAGCGCGGTAAAGTCAGAAAAATCGCTTGATAGACTTCAGGCAGTTAAGCAATTACAAGACGCAAACAAAATTATGCCGCGTGATTTTGCCACGCTGACTAAATTAGGTTTGATGCACCTTTATTCTGATGCTTCATCTGAGATGAAGGACAAGAGCTTGCGCAAAGCAGTTGAATATTTGAGCAAAGCTAACTCTATTAGACCAGGTGATGCTTTGGTCTCGATGCTTCTAGGTCGCGCCTATCAAGGTTTGGGAGAGCCAAACAATGCTGCTAAATATTTGAGTAAGGCAATAAATTTAGAGCCTGATAATGTGCTACTCAAAACTAGTTTAGGAAGTTTATACTTCGAACAAAAAGATTTCAAAAAAACTATCGAGATTTTCAACAAGATTGTAATGGCTTATCCAGACAATCTCAAGGCGCGTAGTTACCTTGGCGCTGCTTTGCAAGCAACTGAAAACTATTTGGCTGCAATTGAGCAATATAACTATGTGCTTGGTTACCAGACCGAGAACTACAGTATTCGCAAGAATCTTGGTGACTGTTGGCTTGCACTCAAACAGTACAACAAAGCTCGTGAGAATTATGAACTAGCTCGTGACATTGATCCAATGGTGCCACATATCTATGCTGATATTGCTTTTGTAGCACGTAGTGAAGAAAAGTATGGGCTTGCAGTTGATCATTACCGCAAGGCACTTGAGCTTAAAGAAAAAATTGATTGGAAAAAAGCACTTGCTTATACGCTCTGGACTGATAATCAAACTGAAGCAGCGATTGCAGTCTTTGATGAGATTGAAGAGTTTGCAATCTCCGGTTACCTCTATCAAAGTTTGAACAAGTTTGATGAAGCAATTGTTAGCTACCAAAAAGCAATCGAGCTTGATCCAAAGGATCACAAGACTAGATTCAATCTTGCTCGCCTCTATCACGATACACAAAAATTTGAACTTGCCAAAGAATCTTACCGTAAGGTCTTAGAACAGAAGCCTGATGATGTTGAGACTTTGTTCTATATGGCAGTGCTTGAGCATGAGCTTGGCAATATTGATATTGCTACCAACTACTACAATGACTTGCTTGAAGATCAGCTGGCTGAGCAGGATAGCTTAGTGGGGCATGATCATCTAATCAAGAACAATGTTCATTACAATTTGGCTGTTGCTTACAAGGCTACTAATGAGTTTGAGAAAGCAGAGGCTAATTTTGAGAGTTTGCTTGATGAAGGGGCGCATGAAGCCTTTGATAAATCAAATGATGTACTCAAGGAGTTGAGCTTTATTAAGATTGCACTTGGTAAGGATGCTGAAGCAGAGAAGTTAATCAATGATTGGTTGGTTAAAGATCCTGCCAATGTTGAAGCTCGTAATCTGTATGCTGATTTCTTGGTCCATGTATCCAAGGATCGCAAGGCTGTAGACCAATTGCGTTTGGCTTCAGTGCTGGATCAAACAGTTGAGTCTCGCTTGAAGCTTGCCAACTTGTTACATGCACAGAATAATCTCTATGAAGCACTTGCTGAATATCAAACTATTTTGCAAGAAGACCCAGCTAATCTCAATGCCATGTTGGGTGCAGCTAACAACTTTAAGTCCTTAGGATTTAAAGATGAGGCAATTAATATTTATAAGCAAGCAATTGAAGCTCATCCTGAAGATGTGCTTGCCAACTATAATTATGGGCTTTTGATGCAAGAAGCTGAGAACTTGGCTGAAGCAGTTAAGCATTACGAGAAAGTGCTTGAAGTTAATCCTAATTTCTTGCAGACCTATTATGTATTGGGCTTAGCTTACTGGGATCAAGGTGAGCGCGAGCAAGCTAGAGATTTGTGGGATAGGTTTATGACAGAGTCCTCGGACGAGAAGCTCAAGGCTGAGATCCGCAAGACTCTAGACGCCAAATCCCAAGCATTAGAAGCTGAAATGTTAGAAGAAGTCAGTAGTGCAGCTGGGGGATCCTTACGTCGCACTGTCATCCTGAGCCCTGAAGGGCGTCAGGATCCCATTGCTTCTCAGGATGACGTATACTTGTAATCCGTGAGTACTTTAGAGACTTTAATGAGTGGAGTAGTTGAGCTGAAGCCTGGTGGGGCTGATGCTTTGAGTGAATTATTGGAGTCTGCCGAGAAAGAAGGCAGGCAGCTTAGAGTTAAACTTGGTATTGATCCAACTTCTAGTGATCTGCACCTTGGTCATATGGTTTGTATCCAGAAGCTCAAACAGTTTCAGGAAGCAGGGCATCTGCCGGTACTTTTGATTGGTGGTTACACAGCTCAAGTCGGTGATCCTTCTGGGCGTAATGAGATGCGTCCACCACTCAGTGCTGATGACGTGCAAGGCTATGCTCAGACTTACTTAGATCAAGTTTCGCGGGTGCTTGATTTAGAGCAAGTAGAAGTGGTCAATAATGCTGATTGGTTTGATAAGTATTCGATGACTGATCTTGTTAAGCTTGCTTCTAAAGTTACGGTTAATCAAATGATTGCCAAGGATGCTTTTGGCAAACGACTTGAAGCAGGCAATCCACTCTATGCCCATGAAATTCTTTATCCTTTATTGCAGGGACAAGATAGTGTTGAGATCAAGGCAGATATTGAACTTGGTGGTACTGATCAGATTTTTAATTTGATGGTGGGACGTGATTTGCAGAAGGCTAATAGCCAGAAGCAACAGCTCTGCATGTGCATGCCACTACTAGTCGGTCTTGATGGCACTAAGAAGATGTCTAAAACTTCAGCTAATTTTATTGCACTCAATGATAGTCCGAAGGAGATGTTCGGTAAATCAATGAGTATCCCTGACGAGTTGATTCTTGATTACTTTACTTTGGCTACTGATTTAAGTTCTGAAGAAATTGGTGCAGTGAAGTCTAGACTGGAGTCCGGCGAGAATCCACGTTATATCAAAGATGAACTAGCACAAGAGATTGTTAGCATCTACTATTCAGCAGAAGATGCCAAGCGTGAGTCAGAGAACTTTGCTAGTCAATTTGCTAAGAAAGAAATTCCAGATGATATTCCAGAATACAAACTTAATGGCAATACCAAATTGATTGATGTGATGCTTGATGCTGGTTTGTGTGCTAGCAAGGGTGAAGCCAAGAGATTAGTTGCTGGTGGTGGTGTCAAACTTGATGGCGAGAAATTGAGTGACCCGCAGGCTGAGCTGGGAGCCAATGCTGGAGCGGTATTGCAGGCTGGTAAGCGTAAGTTTGTAAGGATAACCTAGTGCTTAAGCAAGAGATGAGCATGGATAAATTAATTGAATCTCTTGATTACAACTTGCAGTTTGTTTCTGAGCTTTTGCAGGCAAGTATTCGTTTATTTGTTAAGCGTGATGAGCAAATTCATATCCATAATTATTTTCATCCAAATCAAGATTCATTATACCTAGGTCCTAAGAACTCTGACTCTAGTAGACAGCAAGAAAGGTTTCTTGCGCACAAAGATATTTCAGTGGATAAAGCTTTCAAGCTTGGTAGACCAGTCATTGGTCAGTATGGTCTGGTTATCAACAATAGAAGGATTCAAGAGTTTGCTTATCCTATATCACTAGGTGGCAATAATGAGGTCGCGACGTCGCTTAGGGCTCCTCGCGATGACAGCGAAGTGGTTGCAGTAATTGCTGTTGAGCGTGATATCTATCTGACTCGTAATATTCTGGGGCAACACTGGGATGTGATCGCTGATAATTTAATCAAAGCTCTCAAGGCTAAGATCATGGATGGCACTCGCTTTCCGCATGTCGCCTTTGGTGAGGGAGCAGTGATTCTGCAGAAACCAGATAGGATTTTATTTGCTAACCCACTAGCTTTTAATTTATTGGCTGAGCTAGCTGAACATGGCTCGCATTTGGTTGGACAAACGCTTGATGATTTGTTTGCTAGCTTTCCGCGTAAGTACAAGGGCAAAGATGAGCAGCTATCTATTGAAGCGATTGAGGAAATCAGTTTACGTCAGCGAACTATAGCTGCTCGCTATGTTAATCTAGGAGCTGAAATGTCAGTGGTCTTGCTTAAGGATAATTCAGAGATCAAGGTCAAAGAAACTCTCCTTAAGGAAATTCATCACCGAGTTAAGAATAATTTGCAGACAATTGCCTCACTCTTGCGCATGCAAAAGCGCCGTAATCCTGATTTGGCTGAAGCTTTCAATGAAGCGATCAACCGTACTAATAGTATTGCCTTGGTGCATGAACATCTTTCACACTCGCATGATATTGAGACTATTGATTTTGGATTCTTGGTTCAAAAGATTCTCAAGGGCTTGATTTCATCGTTTGGTGCTGAGACAGTTAGAGTTAATTATGATTGTCCGGAGAAAGTTTTTGTACCAAGTGAAGATGCTACCAATCTAGCTTTGGTTCTAAATGAGATTCTGTCTAATACTTTGGAGCATACGCTTGATAAGCTAAGTCAAATTGATATTGAACTGATGGTTGGTGATGAATCCCTCACTATGATAGTCAAAGATGATGGTGGTGGTTTCCCAGAAGGTTTTGATTACAAACAAAGTACAGGACTAGGCTGGGAGATAGTGCGTACGATCACTGAGGAGAGTCTTGGCGGTAGGTTGCGAGTAGAAAATTATCAGGATGGCGAGCGCCAAGGGGTGAGAGTGGAATTGCAGATTCCGCTTTAAACGGCATATGGTCACTGCGTTCCCTGCATATGGAGCTGAAGCTCCTGCTTAGGGCTATGCCTGCTTTCTGCAGCGAAGCATATGCAGGCAGAAACTGCCATTTGCAGGGAGTGAAACGACCATATGGGTGTGTAAAAGTTTAGAGGACTTGATAAACCTTCTGTCATCCTGAGGAATGCCAAAGGCATGACGTCAGGATCCCTGTGTGGAACCAATGAGATCCTGACGTCGGACGGGGCTCCCTGTCTTCGTTGAGTAATGAGTTTTCAGCAACCCTGAAGGCTCAGGATGACAGTGGGCCTCCAAGCGCTTACACACCCCGACCATATGCTAAAATCAAATCATGACAACAACCGAAATAGATCAAGATCTAATTAAAGTCGTCATTGCTGATGATGAACCTTTGATTCGGATGGATCTCAAGGAATTATTGGAAGAAGCTTCTACTTATAAAGTAGTGGCGGAAGCCAAGGATGGTAATGAAGCTGTCGCTGCAATCAATGATCATGAGCCTGATATTGTCTTTATGGACATTCGCATGCCAAATAAAGATGGCATTGAAGCAGCCAAAGAAGTTCAGGAAAAAATCAAGCGCCGGGTTCCAATCATTATGCTTACTGCATACAGTCAACCTGAACTCTATGAAGAAGCATCCAAGGCTGGAGTCTTTGCCTATCTTACCAAGCCATTGCGTAAACCTGACCTAGCACCAGCTATTGAGATTGCTATTGCAAGAGCAATGGAGATGACTGAGCTCAAGGGTGAACTGGATAAACTCACTGGCAAGCTTGAGACTCGTAAAATTGTTGAGAAAGCCAAGGGTTTATTGATGAAGAAGTTTGATATCGATGAGCCTACTGCTTATCGTAGGATTCAGAAGGCTGCAATGGACCAAAGATCTAATTTGAGAGCGATTTCTGAAGCAATTCTGAAAAATATTGGTTGATTACTTAGTATTTTTCTGTTTTGTATCTGAGGGGCCATCCCACAATTGTGTTCTGGCGAAAAGAAATAGACCGCCAAAAAATACTATTGGAAAAATTAAATTCAATTCTTCAATACTATTGACCTTCTCTATTAATAGTGCTATCGATTTCATTTGCAATTGACCTTGCCCTTCCTATACATAGTACACCACAGTAAGTTAGTAGCAAAGAGCCTAAACCTCTTAGCGTAAGAAAGATACTAAAAGGCTCATTATTTAAAAGAAACTTGAATCCTAATGTGGCAAGTGGTGTCGCTAATATAAATCCAATATATTTGAGTAGATCGATATTAAATTTATATGCTAAATACGACTCCATAAGTTTTGATTATCGCTAATCTCAAATGAGATTGAAAGGGGTCAAAAAACCTCTGGGATTTTATTAGATATATTAGTTCCTGCAATCTCTTTTAGTCTTGACCCGAGATTTTGGACATAAGAGAAGAAATTTAAGGGGGTCATTTGACCTCTGGGTTTCGTTTGTGATATTATGTATTGACGAATATGGCTGGCGATAAAGCTGAAGCCAAGCTTCAACAGGCTGGCATGGATTTTGATTTAAGTTATAGGCCCAGACTTGGGCTTAGTTAACTTTAGCCCC
>JAPPOW010000205.1 GCA_028817775.1 Candidatus Melainabacteria bacterium
CAAAAATAAGGAACAAAATTATTCTTGATTGGGTTACTTACAAAATATACTTAGGCATGTCTGACCTTGGACTAGAACCAATCCAAGAGCTTGACAGTATTTACGACTAGAAAGCGTAATGACTTTCAGTATTACACTCAGCGACTACACCTAATTTGAAAATTTTTTGTAGGTGTCTGCCACATATTTCTATATTTTGTTTTTCTTTTTGCTAGGATCAATTCTACTGTCATCCTGAGGACCCTGCGCGAGCAAAGCGAGGAAGGGGACGTCAGGATCCCTCTAACTAAGGAACTACTACCATGAAAAAATTATTACTAAGTTTATTCTTACTAGCTCTGAATCCTGCATGGGCAGAGGAAAAGAAGTATCGAACTATAACGAGGACAGCAGTTGGCCAAATTCGAGTGGAAAGACGTGGGACAAAAATTCCTGACGAAGTTACCAAACCACCTCCATGCAATCCTCCAGATCAAGTTTACAGATTAACCAATGGCTGCCCATGCAATGATCCACATTGCAACTCCGGAGGTGGCGGAGGTGGTGGTGGCACCGAAGTTGAGCCAGTAGAAGTTGAACAGCTGCGCATGATCATCAGTGCAATACCGGCAGCTAAATTTCATAAACAAGATAGATTAGGAATTTACTACAATCCTAATCGCAAGATTAGCTCAGAGAATCCTGTCAGAATTTACAATATCAAGACAGGTGGTTACTTCTCTGCCTACTTTGATACTCAAGGCTTCTTGCATACCAGTGTTGGTACAGTGCCAAATATAGTCAACGGGCTCAAACCAGTACCAAGTGGTCAGGCGGTGAACCTTGATAAATTAGATTTTCAAAACTCAGCTCAGCTAGACATTATTTATGACAAGCCGGATCATAGTCATTACAAAATTACCAAGACTGATGAAATAGAAATGGACATGCTACCGCGTTTCCGCAAGCGTTATGGCACTATCACTCGTACCACTTTAATCAATGGCATCTACATGCCTAAGGGTTCAATCCTAATTGGTACCCGCTATGACGGTGTTGCTAGACCTGACCTTAATGATTTGAAAGATCTTAGAGTCTATAGCCCAGAAGGAGTTTTGATTAACATCATTCCTGAGAAAGATTTTAAATCAATGGATTGCGGTACTGTAACTAAGAGGCAGTGTTTTGATTTTGAGTCTCACTATACCCCACAGCAAACTTATGACTTTGGCGCAAGAGTGTTTGCTGAGTACAATACACGTTCATTCTTCCCTGGCAAGTCTGCCCAACAAGCTAACAGTACTTGGTTAGAAATCCAAAGAGATCTTGAGTCTAACACTATGCTCAATATCAACTCAGCCAAGGAGCCATGGCATGAACGTATCTTAAAAACTCTCAACAAAGAAGAAGAAGTTTACCTCAAAAATCTTTATGACAATGCTAGGGGCATAGATATTATGACCAAGGTTTTTAATTATAAGCCAACTGCTAAGTTTCTTGCTTTTACAGCTAAGCTACCTGCGAAGTCAAAAGTTGATGCCTTCAGAGAATATTGTAATGGTACTGATTTAAGTACAACCGTTGATGATAGCCGTGATGAAGCTTTGGACAAGACTTATGATGATATGAATTGTAAGTTGGATCAGTTTGGTTTAGCTAAGAAGAATAAGTGGGATACTCAGAAGACTGGAGACAAGAGTGAAATTGCAGAAAGTATCAAAAAACAGAATAAAGCTCATCAAAATTATGACAAAGCTCGTCAGACTTATAATCAAGAATTAAAATATGGTGCAGAGAAGCGCAAGGATTCAGGAGGCACTAGTGCAGAAGATCCTGGAGATGATAAGCCTACGGTGGTTGATCCAGATATCCCAGCAGAATGTCAGAAGAAAAAAAATCGTGACAAGCCACAGTGCCGTATCTATTATGAAGCACCTCCACGTTGCATTAACAAGAAGGGTGAACGTAAATCAGGTAAAGAGTGCCGTGGTTACAAGATGCCAGCAAAGGATGGTGATAACTCTGAGCAAAGAACCGTCAAGCCGGCACCTAAAAAGCCAGAGCCTAAAGTAAAACCTGCTCCAAAACCTAAACCAGAGCCTAAGAAGCCTAAACCAAAGAAACCGAAGGCTCAACCCAAGAAACCAAAACCTAAGAAGCCTAAAGCACAACCTAAAAAGCCTAAGCCGAAACCTAAGCCCAAACCAAAGGCTCCAAAGAAGAACGGTAACAAAAAGAAGAAAAAGTAGGCTAAAGTAAAACTATGAATCAACTGTCATCGTGGCAAAGCTTCCGGTCATTGCGAGCGCAGCGAAGCAATCCAGACCTACCGTCATTACGAGGAGCAGAGCGACGTAGTAATCTCCTTGCCTACACACTAGTGATTTTGTGTTTTGTTTTTGCTCCAGTACAAGCTCGCACCCTCAACCTTGCCAAACAAAAAATCAAAGATATCAGCAAGCTTAAGGTGAAAGAAGGAGTAACAAAGCTCAAGCTTCAAAAGAATAAAATTACTAGCATTGCTCCATTGAAGCTTCCAAGCACACTCAAAACTTTAAACCTATCTTTTAACAAAATTACTGATCTTAGTGAGCTCCAATTAAATTCAAATTTGGACTCTTTGGTTGCATATGGTAATGAAATCACTACCATTGATGGGTTGAATCTCCCTGAAGGACTCAGATATCTTACTCTGAGTAATAATGAAAATTTGAATGATATTTACACCCTACAATTATCGCCATCATTGGAAGAGCTTAGGTTGCTGTTCTGTAATATTAGTGACTCTGAAATGAATGGTTTAGTACTAAATGCAAATTTAGATACTTTAAATTTAGCCTTCAATAATTTAACTACTTTAGATGGTAT
>JAPPOW010000037.1 GCA_028817775.1 Candidatus Melainabacteria bacterium
ATTTAGTAGTTTGATATATTCATCTGCAAAAATTTCTCTCTGATAAACCTTCTCAGCCGTCTCCATAATGGTATGATGAAGCAAAAGCCAACGAGAACCAGTTTCAAAGAAAGCAAGCTCTGGTGCAAAAAGTGAGAAGTTTTCAATATGCTCACCTTCTTTTAGCAGGTTTTTGGTGCGAAGAAGTTTTCGCGTTATGTTCTTTTTATAACCATCTAAAGTATTTACTCCCCTGTAATACCTAAACCAACCAGCGAAGATGAAAAATACCAAAGCTGGTAATAGAATTACAAAACCCCAAAATCTTGACTTGATCGATAAACGAAACTGTTTATCAAAGGCTTCCAAGACCAAATTACTTGCAAGAAAGCAAAGCAATGGAATATAGAGCAGGTCATACTGAGGCCAAATATTAGCTTTAAGCCTTGTCAACAGAAGTATCAGAGTTACCATTGCCAGCAAAAAGCTAGCTGGATCAAAGCGATTATTCTCAGACTTAATACTACGACAGAGCCAAAATATCAGTGCCGGGATAGATACAACAAAGAATAATTGATGTTCCTTGAAATAATGTTGGAAAACCTTTTTTAATGCATCAGTATTAAAATGGTCGACATAAGCAAAATTGAAAAGTAGATTGTCATAGATATAGCCCTCAAGCATACCAGCTGCAGCCATCATCCCAGCTGCAATAGCAAAGACCAATGCTAGACCAATAACAAGAGACTTAAGGTAAGCTAGAATTTTAATTTCCTTACCTAGCCGACCAATCAAAACTAAAGCAATCAGGATTGCAAACAATGCAGACAAAGATTTCAAATTAGTCAATAGCATTAGTGCAAGCAAAATACCAGCCCCAAAACTGTAATCGCTTTGTTTTTTTTGTAATGCAATCACCAAAACAAGTAGTGCTGAATAAAGAAACAAGCACTGCAAATTGTCTGGTCTTGTTTGAATAGCATACATAGAAAAGTTACTAGCTGCAAAAAACCAAGGACCAAGTACCGCCAGATACCATTTTCCAGTCAGTCTATGAAACAATTCAAACAGAACAAAAAATCCAAGTATCAAAATTACTAAATTAAGGTAGCGCTCAGCCATCAAGGTATTGACATCAGCTCCCAAATTAGCAATCTTGATTAGAGCAATATTAATCCAAGTATATATAGGACCATGATTATCCCAAATATCACGGTACTGTAATTTATCAGCATGCAAAGTCATCCAAGCAAGGTGAGTATGCTGGAATTCATCGACATTAAACCTTCTACTGACTATCTTGAAGAGCAATAAGCCTAGCGAAGGTAGCAAAGTCAAAATATAGAGAGGTAAACGCTTAACAAAGCCCACTGACCGATTCTAACATGAGATTGCTAGAATAAATAATGCAAATGAGCCAGTGGTCAATTCATCCCAAAACTAAGATTCCCCAGGAATTACTTGAGCTAGCTAATGGTGATTCTTTATTAGCTCGTATTCTAGTTAACCGCGGCGTGCAAGACCTAGCTGCTGCTCGTTACTATTTAGATACTCTCAAGATTCAGGCTTCTAGTCCACTTGAAATTCCAGAAATAAGCAAAGCTTATGAGCGTATAGAGAAAGCAATCCAAAATAAAGAAAATATCCTTATATACGGTGACTATGATGTTGATGGCACAAGCTCTGTTGCTCTACTTTACCGAGCTTTTGGAATGATTGGAATTGAAGTTCAATACTATATTCCCGACCGTCATTCGGAAGGCTATGGTATCAATAAACAAGCAATTGAAAAAATCCACAATGAACTCAAAGTTGATCTAATGATTTCTTGCGACTGTGGTATCAGTAACTATGATGAAGTTGAGTATGCTCAATCCATTGGACTTGATGTCATTATCACTGATCACCATTCAATCCCAGCCAATCCACCACCAGGAATTGCCAACTGCAATCCTAAAACTTTGCCGGAAGAGCATCCTCTACATTGGCTACCAGGAGTTGGTGTTGCTTACAAATTAGCTGAATTGATTTTACAGAATCATTTGGACAAGGCTCAAGCCCAGGTTTATAGCAAATCCTTATTAGATTTAGTTGCACTCGGTATGATAGCTGACCTTGCTCCTTTACGCGCTGAGAACCGTTACCTAACTCAAATTGGTCTAGAAGTTCTTGCCAAGACCCGCAAAGCAGGGCTGCAAGAATTACTTAAGATCACCAACCGCGGATCTAATACTGAATCCATTGGTTTTGGACTAGCTCCTCGTATCAATGCTGCTGGTAGATTAGCTGATGCTACAAGAGCAGTGCGGCTAATGATCACTGAAGATAGAGAAGAAGCGATTGAACTTTGTAAGAACCTTGATGACGAAAACCGTAATCGCCAGGAGCTTTGTGATGAGATTCAAGAAGAAGCTTTAACTTATATTGATGAGCACAAAGCAATGCTTGAAAATAATGTCATAGTCTTAGCTCAAGAGGGCTGGCATCATGGAGTGATTGGTATTGTAGCCAGTCGTATCCTTGATAAGTTCCACTTACCAGTCTTTATCATGGCAGTAGACGATGATAGTGCTCGTGGCTCAGTGCGCTCTATCAATGTGCCAGGTCTTGATGTCTATGAAGAAATGAAACTTATTCAAGAGCAACACGGGTTATTTCTTGGCTATGGTGGTCACAAGATGGCAGCAGGTTTTAGCGTGGCAAGAACTAATGTTGAAGCGCTATGCCAAGCTATCAGTGAACATTTCAACAAGAGAATGGCTGGTACTAATACCAGTAAGCAACTGATTATTGATACCGCTTTGCGCCTCAATGAATTAAGTGAAACTTTAATCAAACGGCTTGAAAAATTAGCTCCTTACGGT
>JAPPOW010000105.1 GCA_028817775.1 Candidatus Melainabacteria bacterium
TCATTGTGGCGTATGGTCACTCCGTTCCCTGCATATGGCACTTCGTGCCTGCAAATGCTTTGCTGCAGTCGGCAGGCGAAGCCATAAGCAGGAGCTAAAAGCTCCATATGCAGGGAACGGAGTGACCATACGCCACAATCGGAACTAGGTTCCGATTGTCCAAGAATTCATATACTCAATCATCTCAGGTGTCAACTCATCGATTGCAACTCCCATCGCTTCAAGTTTCAGCGCTGCAATCTCCTGATCAAGCTCCTCAGGCAAGGTTTGTAATTTATTCTCAAGCTTGCCCTGATTCTTGACCAAATGTTCAGCAGCAAGTGCCTGGTTAGCAAAACTCATATCCATCACTGCTGATGGATGACCTTCAGCAGCTGCCAAATTAATCAAACGACCTTCACCAAGTACTATCACAGAGCCTTGCACCTTAGTTTTCTGAGGGTCACGCTTGAACTCTTCAGCAAATGGTCTTACGCTATTGCGCTCAGTGGTCATTTCAGCCAAAGCTTCAAGGTTCAACTCAAGATCAAAGTGACCAGAATTGGAAACCATCGCTCCATCTCTCATCACTTCAAAGTGTTGCTTGTCAATCACATGACGGTTACCAGTAACGGTAATGAAAATATCACCGATTTTGGCTGCTTCCATCATTGGCAAGACTTTGAAACCATCCAAGCGAGCTTCAAGCGCACGTACCGGATCAACTTCAGTTACATAGACATCAGCACCAAGTCCAGCCCCGCGCATCGCTGCTCCGCGACCACACCAGCCGTAGCCAACTACCACTAAGTTCTTGCCAGCAAGCAAGACATTAGTAGCGCGAATAATACCGTCGAGAGTTGACTGACCAGTACCATAGCGGTTGTCAAACAAGTGCTTAGTTTGCGAATCATTAACGGCAATCGCAGGGAAACTAAGCACACCATCTTTCTCCATTGCTTTAAGTCTGACAATACCAGTAGTAGTTTCTTCAGTTGTACCAAGCAAATCTTTGACTTGCTCTGGTCTATTTTTAACTAAAGTAGCCACCACATCGCTACCATCATCCATAATAATTTGTGGCTTACTATCAAGTGCAATCTCCACATGTTTGAGGTAAGTTTCAGTAGACTCACCCTTTATTGCATAAACCGAAATGCCATGATCACGCACCAAGCTTGCCGCCACATCATCCTGAGTAGAAAGTGGGTTAGAGGCAATTAGCGCACAATCAACGCCACCAGCTTTAAGAGTGATGGCTAAATTAGCTGTTTCAGTAGTAACGTGGGCACAAGCCGCCATTCTTACTCCTTGCAGCGGTTTCTCACGCTCAAAACGCTCTCTTATTTTAAGGAGAACCGGCATTTCCTTTGCTGCCCAAGCTATTCTTTGTGCACCAAGATCTGCCAAATTGATGTCTGCTATTTCGTAATTTTCTGCTGTCTGTACCATGCCTGCAATTATAACCTTTTTGGCTTCCCGGGTACCCCAAATTGGGGTACCCGGGAAGCCAAAAATACACCAAGCGGACTATGGAGTTCCAGCCGGCTAAGCCAAAAGCCTTAGTTAAGATATATTCTCGGCTTCATATAAAGTATATATGGACAGATCTCTACAAACAGCTGCAACTGGCATGCAGGCTCAGCAAACTAATATAGATGTGATTTCGCATAACCTGGCGAACATCAACACGACTTCTTTTAAAAAATCAATGGCACACTTCAGTACTTTGTTCTCACAAGTGATCAAAGCGCCGGGTGCAACTCTGAACAATGGTCAAATCACTCCTAATGGTGTGCAAGTTGGTCTTGGTGTCCAGCTGGATAGTACCAATAAAAATTTCACTATCGGCAGTTTAAACAATACCGGCAATGATCTTGATATCGCTATTGAAGGCGATGGCTTCTTTCAAGTACAAATGCCTAACGGTAACCTAGCTTATACTCGTGACGGTAATTTTCAGATTGATGGACAATCTGGTGAACTGGTAACTAACAAGGGTTACTCGGTATTTCCAAATATCAATCTTGGTAACAATATCCAAAGTGTAAACATTTCTGAAGACGGTAATGTACAAGTTACTCGTGCAGGACAATTTAACCAAGTCGACAATGTCGGCTCAATTAGACTGGCAAGGTTCGTTAATCCAGCCGGTTTGATTGAAATGTCTGATAATCTTTATCAGCAAACTCTTGCTAGTGGTAGACCGATTGAAGGCACGCCGCTAGAAGATAATCTTGGTGGGCTGAGACAAGGTTTCCTTGAAGGCAGTAACGTCAAGGTAGTTGAAGAGATCGTTAATATGATCGCTGCCCAAAGAGCCTATGAAGCAAGTAGTAATGTCATCAGAGCTTCTGACGAGATGCTGCAACAGGCTAACAATATTAGTTCGTAATAGCATATGCTTGCTACGCAAGCTGCATATGGAGCTAAAGCTCCTGCAAATGCTGCGCTGCAGAGTGCAGGCGAAGCCATACGCAGGGAATGAAATGACCGTATGCAGGGAACGAAGTGACCATATGCCGGGAATAATAAGAATGGTGCGCAAACTAATATTAATACTATTAATCACGCTGTTGCCATGTTCGGCAAGTCCAAACCAATACGCCTCTGGAACCTTCTGGACCAAACTAAAAGTCAAGCTACAAAAATACCTCAAACAAAAAATCAATTCTAAAAAATATAAATATGAAATCATTGGACCGACTCGTGAGTTAAAGAATTTCTTCGGCAACCGACCAGACGCCAATATCAAATTTGATCGTTTGGTGATTGATTCTCCGAGCCCACGCAAGACAGTACTTGCCTATGTAGAAGATGGCAGTGGCACACGCATCGATAGCAG
>JAPPOW010000021.1 GCA_028817775.1 Candidatus Melainabacteria bacterium
CATTATTAGTACGATGAGAGATCTCAGTACAAAAATCTAATAGCTCATAGGCGCGCTCTAAAATTTCATCAGTAGTAGAACCACCAAAAATATCAACACTTGGGTCAATATGAATGATCTGTAAACCTGAACTAATATCAGCTTCATATGATTTCTTGGCTGACTCCATTGCTTGACGCAGACTCAGTTTCTTTTCTTTCTCTAAGGTGTTTTGCCATGGACCACCATGATCACGAGCCAACATTACATAACCACGCTTGTCATTTTCAATAACGTAATTTGCAAATTCTTCAGTAGTCCAATTATTAACGTAACCACCACCAAAATCAGCAGAGTCAATCTGCCTACGACTTGCAATCAACATCAAAGGAATACGATGCTCGTTGGCAAGTTCAATCGTGGCATCAACACAATTAACACTCATAGGCCCAACGCCCAAGAGGGTGCAACGTCTTGATCTCATTGTAGTTTCTAGTTTTGTTCTAATCATGCAACACCAATACTATGCCCATATTGTAATCAAAATCCCGTCATCCTGAGCGAAGCGTCAGGATCTCCTAATTTCCGCAATGGGATCCTGAGTCACTACGTTCCTCAGGATGACACGGTGGGTATATAATGACATTGGCAGATAGATGAGATACCTAAAATACATAGCCGGAATATTAATCTTAGTTGTGGTTTTCAATAAATCAAACTTAAACGAAGTTTGGGATTTATTTAGAGCTGCAAATTATTTACTGATCGCCTGTAACCTGCCAGTCTTTGTTGCCGGCATCGCACTCAATTCTTACAAGTGGAATTTACTGATTCCAAATTATAGATTTGTAACTTTATTCACTTCAAATTTAATTGCTGCTTACTACGCAGTCTTTATGCCGGGGCAACTAGCAACAGAAGGACTCAAAGTCTACCGACTCAAAGATGTCAAGGAGAACGATATCACCAGAGTCACCTGCTCAGTCTTTGTCGACAAACTAATCGGGCTGATTGGCTTATTAATAGTGGGTTCTAGCGGCATCCTACTCTCGGCGCACAAGGATAAATTAATCTCGCTAGCTTATATTTTTGCAGCCATGGTGGTGATGGTTTTGCTTTTGATTTTTCAAACTCCACTAGTAATTAAAATCTTTCGCTACTTCACTCAAAGCAAATTAGTTCATGACTGGAAACTTGTCAGCAAAATTGATGAGCTACTAGTTAGCGCTCAAAATAGTTTTGATGAGATTTTGAAGAATCATTACTCAGTGATACCTATAGCTATTCTCTTGAGTGTTATTTTTCAGGTGATTAATATAATTGGAAACTTTATTGTCGCAAAAGCGATTCATATCGACATAGCATTTGTTGATTTCCTCTGGATTATTGCTCTTATCTCGATAGCTTTAGTGATACCAATTACTGTTGGTGGTTTGGGGATTCGCGAGCTCAGTTTTGTAGGGATTTTTAATTTCTTGGGCTTGCCAGCTGAATCAGCACTGGCGCTGTCAATTGCGAGTTACGGCATGCTTCTCTATCACTCTAGTTTTGGATATCTCGTAGACCTGATCTGGGGCGTGAAGAAAAACTAAGATTTCCCGGTCATTGCGAGCCCCCAAAGGGGGTTTATTAAACCGAAGCAATCTAATGCATAGATTAAGCTGGTCCACTGGATTGCCACGTCGACGGGACGGGGCTCCCTACCTTCGTTGAGTCTCGAGTCTACAGCGACCCTGAACCTCGTAATGACCGAGTGATGATATACTGAGCTTGGAATTTATACATGAGCACGAAAGAAAAAGAGTTTTTAGGCGGAAATGAGATCACTTACTACAGTGTTTCTCAAAGTGGTAAACAACCTTTTGCTAACTCGCCATACGAATATTACCTTTATGTAAATGACAAGGCAGAGACTATTCAAGTCGAACGCCTCAAGTCATATTCTGTATTTTTCTATCAAGGCGAAGAACAAGTAAGTATCGAAGCTAATGGTCAGACTTTGACTTTAGAGGCTGGTGATACTTGCCAAATCGAAAATCTAGATGATGTCAAAATCAACTTACCTGGTTCAGCTTGCAAGGTTCTTGTCGCAGGAACCGAGGAGACTAAGATCTCTGAAGCGTCAGCTAAAGTAACTAAGAACGCTGATATCAAAAAGGTAACCAAGCCATGGGGACATGAGTTGTGGATCCCGGGTGATCCCCCCAGCTACGCATTGAAAGAAATTGCAATTAAGCAGGGTACCAAAACTTCTTTGCAATACCACAATTTCAAACGTGAAACCAATGTTTTGTTTCAAGGTACAGCGAGGTTACACTTCAAAACCAATGACTCTGCTGATAATGACAATGTAGTACCAGCAGATATCAGCACTCAAGATCTTGAACCAGTATCTTCAATTGACGTGATGCCAAACTGTTTACACCGACTTGAAGCAATGACTGACGTAGTTCTTTACGAAGTTTCTACTCCACACTTGGATGATGTAATTAGGGTCAGTGACGATACTGCTAGAGCAGATGGTCGTATCAGTTCAGAACACGGATAAAATGAATCAGGCAGTAGTTTGTATATTAACCTCTGGTCGCGGAACTCGCATGGGCGAGTTTAGTGAGATTGCAAATAAAGCAATCCTGCCAATTGATAATCAAGCGGTGATCTCGCATATCATCAAGCAGTTTCCTTCAGACACTAAGTTTGTCATCTCACTGGGTTTCAAAGCTGATCAAGTTCGTAACTACTTAGATATCGCTCACGCTGAAAATGATATTGAATATGTAGTGGTTGATAAGTTTGAAGGTGAGGGCACTGGACCAGGTTACTCACTTGCTTGT
>JAPPOW010000194.1 GCA_028817775.1 Candidatus Melainabacteria bacterium
ACGCACACTAGGGTTAAAATTTTGGATTTAGTCAACTAAAGTTCAAGACTCAGGTCTAGCTTAAGGGTCACGTCCCCACAATCCCACATTTTGATTAAGTTATAAACTCCAAATAGTTTTCCTTGTTTATAAGTTTAAAGCTAGCTTCTGGGTAGTTGTTACGCCATTGAGGAGGAGATTTTTCTTTGGTTTGTTTGTATTTGATTTCATAGCCTGCAAGCTCACCACTACTTTCTTCAATTAAATCAATTTCTTGTTGTTCATAGGTGCGCCAGAAATAACTATTGGGCAGAATCTGATCTGAGTAATCATTATGCTTGAGCCTCTCTGTTGTGATGTAGTTTTCCCAAAGCATCCCAAGATCATCTCGCAGATTCAGTCCATTGAAGTTACGAATGAGTGCGTTGCGAATTCCATTATCATAGAAGTAGTAGTGATAGTTTCTAGTAATCTCTGAACGTAAGTTTCTACTGAAACCTTGCCGAGAATATATTACAAAGGCTTTTTCTAATAGATCTAAGTACTTTGCAACTGTATCCTTATTAATACCAAGATTGGAACCAAGTTCTGTTAGTGAGACTTCTTTGCCTATCTGGAAGGCTATCAGTGTTAGTAGTTGCTTGATTTTGTTAGAGTTACGGATACCGTCAAATTCTAGTATGTCCTTCAATAAGTAGGAGTCAATGGTTTCCAGTAAGTATTGTTCTCTGAAATTTTTGTCGGGGTTTGTAATTACGACTGGATAGCTTCCATAGATCAAGCGGTCCTCTAAATTGGCTTGTGTTTCAATTGAACTTTCAATATCTACCAGCTCTTCTTGTGCTATTGGGTAGAGCTTGATAGTAGTCGCTCTGCCACCAAGAGGTTCGCCAATCTTCTTACCTAGGTCAAGAGATGAAGAGCCAGTAGCAATAATTTTCAGATCAGGGACTGTGTCTACAAGAATCTTTAATGAGAAGCCAATATTTTCTATTCTTTGGGCTTCATCAAGAAAGACTAATTTGTGCTTGCCAATCAAGGACTTTAGCTTGGCTCCAGATTGGGAGGATAAAATTTCCTGGCTCTCTGCCATGTCGCCGTGTATAAACAAGTGCTCTAATTTATTATCAGCTAGGTATTTTTCTACTAGGGTTGTTTTACCTAATCTTCGTGCACCGTAAACAAGGGCCACTTTATAGACATCTGAATTTATAAATTCAATCAGTCGATCCTTTTGTTTTCTGTTAATATGGCTTTGCATACTAGCTATATTATACCTAAAATAGCGATTTAATTCGTGTTTTTATATCAAAAACAGCGATTTTGGTCGATTCGTCGACAATTATACGTATAATTTATACTTAAATGTGGTAAAATATACGTATGGATTCCAAGCTCACCTTAAGTGTGAATACCGAAGTGATTGCTGCAGCCAAGAAATTGGCCAAAGTCAAGGGCAAGAGCTTGTCGCAGGTGGTTGAAGAAATCTTATTGGAGCTGTTGAAGTTTAACCAGATTCAGCTTGAGCATGGCTGCAAGGCTAAGAAGATCAAATTCTCTCCGGAGCTCAAAAAAATTAGAGGCTTAATCAAGCTTGAGCCAGATTTTGATCTTAAGCAAGCTAAGTTGTCACGCCTGACCAAAAAATATTTGTAGATGTACAAGAAAGTTTTTATAGATTCTGATGTAATTTTGGATTTTATTGCTGAGCGCAAGCCCTTTGTGGCAGCGGCAGATCAGATTTTTGCAATGGTGGATCAGGCTCAGCTTAAAGCTTTCTCTTCAACGGTAGTAATGAGCAATATTTATTACCTGCTTGCTCATAACTTTAAAATCAAGAATGCTAGATCTGTCATCAAAACCCTAAGTTCTAAACTTAAGCCGTTGGCTATTACTGAGCAGTATTTGCAGAGTGCGCTTGACTACAAAAAAATTAAAGATTTTGAAGATGCTATGCAAGTTTTTTGTGCCCTTGATGCCAAGGTCGACTGTTTGATTACTAGAAACATTAAAGACTACAAGAATGATTTGGGTTTGCAGGTCTTTACTCCAGATGAGTTTGTAGCGATTCATAATTTGACATGAGCATTAAGGGTCATGTCTACAGAATTCTAGTCACTCAAGTTCAGTTGAGTGTGGTCTTTCAAACCGTCAAGATTACCAATTACATCAATTAACCTTAAGAAGAATGCTTTGATATCATCAGCTTGACCCTCTGCTGCTTCTCTAATTTTGCAGAATAAATTTGCCATAGTCGAATGTGCGCATCTTAAATTCAAAATTGTCTCTTCTTCTGGATTGAATTCAAGGGCTTCAGGATCCTCTGGTATCTCTGTAATTCTTTCATCAAGTTCAACCATCCTTTGAATTAAATTTAGTAAAGAACCAATAGCTTTGACAGCGTCTTTTTGATCTGGTGCTAAGCCTTTGATCTTAGCTTCACTAAAATCTGTACCTAGGTTGTTTGCCGCCTGGGCTAAGTCTTGTGCCATTGTTCTTAAGGCATCCTCATCTGGTTCTAAAAATTCTTTACTAAGTGCTCTGAGATCATAAGCTTGCTCAAGCCCTAAATATCCTGCTTGAAGGGCTGGGCCAACAATCCCGTAAGAATCACCTACCTTCGCTATAATATTTCCTGCTAAATTTGTCATAAATTCACCCTAACAAGATAATAGCACCGTTGGGCGGTAGTGTCAAGATGTATTGAATAATTTATCCATTTCCTATAGTTTAGACACTAATTTTAAAGAACTTAGCTCGCATCTCGTGATATGAGAATTGGGGCGGCGTTCCCCCATTT
>JAPPOW010000104.1 GCA_028817775.1 Candidatus Melainabacteria bacterium
TTTACACAAAGCTCTAAATTGACTTGTGCTTCATTATATTAACAAGCCAAAAGCTAAATTGCTAGTTTTACTAGGATTAAGATTTTATATCTAGCTTTAACCAACCATATCTACCGGTTGATAATCCTCACGGGCTAAAAAGTCTTTCATGATACTACTAACGTAGTTTTGAGTTTCTTTATAAGGAGGGATATCACCATGACGCTCAACTGCTTCTGGTCCAGCGTTATAAGCAGCCAGAGCTTTTTGGATATTACCATCGAAACGTCTGATCATTTGTGCTAGGTAAGTCACACCGCCCTTGAGATTTTGGTAGGCGTTCATTGGATTGTAGACACCAAGACCCTTGGCGGTAGCTGGCATCAATTGCATTAAACCTTCAGCACCGGCGTGACTGCGGGCTGCTGGATTAAATCCTGATTCTTGTTTGATGACACTTTTGACGAGGCTACTTGGCAGTTCTATGCCATGCCTGGTGCTAGCCTCAGCACTAACTTGATCTATATGTTGTTCAAAGCCTTTGGGTAGTTTGGAGTAGTCATCAGTACTGATACGAGCCTTGACTTCTAGCTTGGCTTCTTGAGAACTGATGGTATTTTGCAAGAGATTAGCAAAGCCCCCCTTGTTTGGTCCCTGGTTTGTCGAGTCGAATTTGGCACGAAACTTATTGTCTATCTGCGAGAGATAGTGATCAATTTGCGCGATTCTTTGTTGTATGAAATCAATCGACATTGGTAAAAAAAGTCGCTCAGCGTCCTGATGAGCAGATCCTGACGCCCTAAAAGGCTCAGGATGACATGCGAAGTCAGGATCTCCCTTGCTTCTACTGGTATTTAACCCTTGACTTAGCCATATAGGGCTAGGCAAATAGTCTAAAAATCTGGAGCTCCATAGTCCAAACGGTTGAAATATATTTCCCATATTTAACTAGGAAATAATCAAATTTAGTATAATATAGCATTATGGCTAAGAATGAGCGAATTCAAGTGCCAATAACGGCAGAGAAAAAGCAAAAACTTGAGGCCAGGTCTGAGCAACTTGGTTTTGACGGTGCTACTGACATGGTGAGATTCCTAATCAATAACTTGCTCAATGATTCAATTCAGGTTTCAATTCAGGTCTGTCATCCCTTGATAGAAACACCAAAGGATGCTCTTGAAACTTAGGTTTTTGTATTAGATTGCTTCGCTATGCTCGCAATGACGGCGACGATGTTAAGATGATCACATGCTTCCATTTGGTATTGGCATTCCTGAACTAATAGTAATCCTAGTGATTGCACTGCTTATTTTTGGCCCTAAAAAATTACCAGAGCTTGGTAAAAATCTTGGCAAGGGTCTCAAGAGTTTTAAATCAGGAATGGAAGAAGCTTCCGAGGAATTTAAGTCTGAAGTTAAGCAAGATAGCTAGCTAATCTTTCCATTGCAATTTTAATTTTGTCCATTGGTTGGACCATAGCGATGCGCACATAATCTTCCCCATAGCGACCAAAAGTTAGCCCTGGTACTACCGCTACTCCAGTAGCTTCTAAAATATCAGTGGCAAAATCAAATGAATTTTTGTTCTCATCGATATAGCGTTTAGGAATTGGAATCCAGAAGTACATCGCACCGCCAGGTTTATTGACCTTGAGTCCCATCTTAGTTAGCTCATCATATATATAGTCGCGGCGGTTTTGATACTCAAGCCTTACTTGCTCGCGGTAATCATCGCCTAAATTAACAGCAGCAATACCAGCTTCCTGCACGCCCATGCAAACTCCGTAATCAATATTGGTCTTGAGTTTGTACAGGGTCTGCACTATATCAGGGTTACCAACAGCAAAACCAAGTCTCATGCCAGCCATGTTATAGACCTTGGAGAAGGTATGAAACTCAATTGCAATGTCCATTGCCCCGCGCACTTCAAGAATTGAATGTGGTTTGTTTCTCGGTCTGTCACCCGGCTTATCGTCGGGTTCATCAAACCAAATATCTGCGTAAGCCAAATCATTAATAAGTAGTATGTTGTACTCCTTACACAAAGCAACAGCTTTCTCTAAGTAGGCTTTATCAACTACCGCACCAGTTGGATTATTAGGGTAGCTCAAGATCAACATGCGCGCACGCAGCAAAACATCTTCTGGAATTGCATCAAGGTCGGCAATAAAATTATTCTCAGGCTTGAGCGGTAGTTCGTAGACATTACCACCAGCAAGCACAGTACCGCGCATATGCACCGGGTAATAAGGTGAAGGAATAATTGTCAGATGACCTTCTTGCATATAAGCAAAGGCAATATGAGCGATACCTTCTTTAGAACCATTGAGCGGCAAGATTTGTTCTTTGGGATCAAGCTTGACTCCAAACCTTCCTTCAAAATACTCTGAGCATTTTTCTTTAAACGCTGGCAAACCACTAAAGATTGGATATTTTTGGTTGCGCGGTTTAGCCATACCATCAGTCAAAGCTTGCAAAACTATAGGGTCAGTCTGAGTATCTGGTGATCCTAGTGAAAGATCAATAATCTCCTTACCTTCTGCTTTAAGCTCTTCTTTAATCGCATCTAATTGCCCAAAGGCATACTCTGGCATCTCGACTAGACGCAAAGAGGGCAATATTTTGTGATATGGCGATTTCATCGCTAATTAGTATATCAATAATATTCTTAATTTGTGATAAGATAATCGGCCATGAGTGATTTATTAGTTCCAAATTTTTCTGGTATAGTAATCCAAGACAGTCTTCTGAATTATTAACGTAACTTCGTCATCCTGAGGGAGCAAAGCGACTGT
>JAPPOW010000099.1 GCA_028817775.1 Candidatus Melainabacteria bacterium
GGTTACTATCCTGTAGTTGATTTTGGTAGCACTAACAAAGATGGTTCTGTAAATTTATTTTTGCCTATTGAAACTCGTACTTTATCAACTAAGTCTCAGGAAGTTTTACATAAAGTTTTTGGAGAATTTTTTGACGATGTTAGAATCTCAAATGGAGATTTTGTTTATGGATTAATTGAGGATGATGCTAATCATAATTTTGGTTTTTATAATCATTATCCCTGTGTGAATCTTGCAGCTTTAAGGAAGCAAGCTCTTGAATCTGATGAAAACCATCTAGAAGCAGTAGCTATTCATGAAGTTGCCCATAAAATTCTTTATTCAAAATTTGATCCATCTCAGTTACGGTCAGAGAAAGATCCCGAGCTTGGTAAATGGTTAATGTCTCTTTCTGAAATCATCAGTTTTGCTGTGGGCTTGGAGCTTGATTTTAAGCATATTCGGTCTCTGATTTCTGCAGCAGATCAACCTGAGCATTATTATTCTATTGCAGTGAATGTGTTGAAATCTGCTATTAAGCAAGCAGATCCAGACTATTTTGGTAAACGAAGAGCTTTTTGTTCTTTTCATCTAGGTTTATTTCTTGATGAGCTTAAAAAAATATTTCAAGCTCAAGATTTTATAAGAAATTATTTCATGGCAACAGCAAAATCAGTTTTGAAAAGCCTTGTGCCAAGCTCGCTGTCTTGAAACTAGATTTTCTTGGATTGATTTTTCTTTCTTTGGAGGGTCACGTCCCCACAATCCCACATTTTGCGGTCATACACATATTTTGTGGAAATGAGGAGACCTTAGAAGAGGATATATTTAAGTCCTTCTTGCCAGTGGTAACAATTAATCCCATCAATAAGTTTGTTTTTTGGGTCTTGGGATAGAACCAGTGCTTCTGAGTTTTGGATATCATCTTTGAATTGTTTCAAAGTGCGTGTTGATCTGTCATCAACTGTAGTTGTTGATTTGATTTCCAATAGAATAGTAGTGGCTCCGGGTCTTTCTATGATTAAATCTATCTCTGCTTGATCTTTGGTTAATAGGTAGGATAGCTTAAAGTCTTTTTTGAGGTAATGGTTTAATCGATATATTTCTGTAATCACCCAGTGCTCAAAGGCTTTGCCATAGGCGTAGGTATTCGCTAATGATTTTTGACTCAAAGTGCCGTCTAGAGAGCGCTTCACGCCAATGTCAAAGAAGTAAAATTTGGGACTTTGTCGTTGTTGTTTTCTAATTGATTTGCTATAAGGCTCAAGCAAAAATCCTAGCAAAGTATCTTCAAGTATTTGATAGTAGGATTGCACAGTTTTGGTATCCGCCCCGACATCTTTTGCAATGTTTGAGAAGTTGACGATTTCACAATTTGATTGTGCTGCAACTTCAAGGAAACGCCGGAATGGATCAAGCTTGCGAATAATATGTTCTGCCCAAATCTCTTCTTTCAAGTAGGTTTGAGCGTAGCTACGCAAATATTCTTGTTTCTCTTCTTCAGTCTCAAGGTGAAAAATTTCTGGCAAGCTACCCCAATTAAGACAATCATCAAGAGAGAATTGGTCTTCAAGTTCTAATGAAGTCAGTGGAAATAAATGATTCATAAAAGCGCGACCAGCCAAAAGATTGGCGCTTCCTCTCTTGAGCTTTCTTGCACTCGATCCCGTCAGAGCAAATTTAATTTTGCTAGACTCTATTAATTGATGTACTAAATCTAAGAGCTTCGGTAATTTTTGTATCTCATCAACTACTACCCACTCCAAATTGTCTTTGGCTAGTATTTGCTCCTTGAAACTGCTTGGATTTTTGGCAAACTCTTCTTCTGTGCTGCTATCTAGTAGGTCAAACCAGAGGTAGTTTCCCTGGTCGAATAATTGTTTCAAGAATGTTGATTTACCGGTGCCACGAGCTCCAAAAATGAAAAAACTACGTGATAACAATGGTTCTAGCTGCCTCTGGAACATGCTCCATAATTGTCGGGTATATTTGGAGTATTGTCAAGGGCTTAAGGGGAAATTTCCAATTTCTAGCTAATATGTCGTTTGAGAGCATAGAATACAGACCTAATATGATCAGTAGTTTTAAAGTCATAACCTAGATGGTTCGCTTCGATAGTCTTGTGTTCAGCATGACTGGTACTATGCTCTCTTATTAGCTTAGTACCAGCAACCTTTTCCTGTTCAAAGCTTTCGAGTCCAGCGCGCTTAGTATGTAGAGCAAAGCTATTGTTTCTCTGTAAGGCTGAAAACTTCAGTTCTTCATCGGCAGAACGGGTTTGCACGTCAAGCTTGATTCTTGGATTCTCGCTACCTTGAAAATACCTGGCGACATACTTGGGTCCAGAGTTGTCTTACAGAGAGCAAAAGACATCAAACATTGGACCAGGATTGAATTTGATTCCGTAGCAAGCATAATCATGGCTTACTGACTTCAATACTGATACTTCAGCTTTGTCGTCAAAATCATTCTCTATAGCCTCAGGATGCAGCTTGATATACTCATCAAAGAAGGTGATTACTCTGAGCAGGCTATTGTTGATTAACTGAATTACCTGGTCAATCACCGCGTCACTAGGGGCATCCCCCAAGCTACCATTTAGAGCAAGGGCTCTATGCATCGGTCCAAGCTGAGTCTCCCAAGTTTCCAGCCTGAAATCCTCTGGCAATCTAGCATTGAGCTCTTCTGCTTCCCTAATTAAATCCCCAAAAATCTCAGGATTGGTATTAACGAAATCGTCAATCTGAGCTCGAGATAGATTTAAGGCATCATATGGCACGAATAAACCTTATAAAATCCCTAAGAATCCTTGATAGGCCTTGTCAAAGCTTGTTTTTGTATATCCAAGCCCGTATAATTAGGTATTTCATGATGGCTAATTATAGCCATTGGGTAAGGGTCAAAAACATTATAACAGAAAATTATGAAAAATAACTATTCGCGCGCAATCCCTAAAGTCAAAGCTTACGAGGGACAGAGGACTATTACGTTGCCAGATTTGGCCGAGGTCCAAAAAGAATCTTTCCAAAGGTTCTTAACCAAAGGACTTGCTGAGGAGCTTGAAAACTTTTCGCCAGTAACTGATTACACTGGTCGTTTGGAGCTTTATTTCCTCCATGACCATTACACTTTTGAGGAGCACCAAGAGCCAAACAAGGCCAAGACCCCAATGGAAGCTCGTCTCAATGAGCAGAGTTATACTAAGAAGCTCTATATTAAAGTACGTTTCGTCAACCGTGACACTGGTGAGATCAAAGAATCTAAGATGTTCATCGGTGAGATTCCAATGATGACTGAGCGTGGTACCTTCATCGTTAATGGTGCTGAGCGTGTTGTGGTTTCACAGATCGTTCGTTCACCTGGTATCTACTACAAACGTGATATTGAGCCTAGTGGTAAGCGTGTATTTAACGCGACCCTTATTCCTAACCGTGGTGCTTGGGTTAAGCTTGAGACTGATGTTTCTGACTTCGTTTACATCAAGATTGACAAGACTCGTAAGATCCCTGTAACTATCTTCCTGAGAGCACTTGGTTACAGTACTAATGAAATGAAAGATATGTTCTCTCACTTCGATTACTTGTCTAAGACATTTGATAAGGACCCTACTGAGTCAGAAGATGAAGCTCTAATTGAGATCTACAAGAAGATGAGACCTGGTGAGCACCCTACTGTTGATGGTGCCCGTCAATTGCTTGAGTCTCGTTTCTTTAATCCTAAGAAATATGATCTTGGTCCAGTTGGTCGTTTCAAACTTAATGAGAAACTTGGTCCGAATGCTCCAGATGATCTTCGAGTCCTTACCAAAGAAGATTTTGTGGCTGCAATCGATTACCTAGTTAAGCTCAACTTTGATGAAGCTCAAGTTGATGATATCGATCACTTGGGTAACCGTCGTGTACGTTCAGTTGGTGAACTACTTCAAAACCAATTCAGATTGGGTCTAAGTAGAATCGAACGTATCATTCGTGAGCGCATGACTCTTCAAGAGCAAGAAGGTTTGACTCCAGCTAACTTGATCAACCCTAAACCACTTGTTTCTGCGATTCGTGAGTTCTTCGGTTCATCACAATTATCACAGTTCATGGATCAGACTAATCCACTTGCTGAATTGACTCACAAACGTCGTATCTCAGCTCTTGGTCCTGGTGGTCTATCTAGAGAGCGTGCAGGTTTTGCGGTACGTGATATCCATCCTTCACAGCACGGTCGTCTATGTCCGATCGAGACTCCAGAAGGGCCGAATGCTGGTTTGATTGGTTCACTTGCAACTCACGCTAGGGTTAACGAGTTTGGTTTCATCGAAACTCCTTATCGTGCTGTTGAAGATGGCAAAGTAAGTAATGAAGTTCGTTACTATAGTGCTCACGAAGAGGACAACAAACGAATGGCTACTGGTGATATTCCAGTGGATGCTGATGGTAACTTCAAAGAACCTTTGATTCCTGTTAAGTACAAGAACGAGTATATTGAGACTACTCATGACAATGTTGACCTTGTTGGTGTGTCTCCAATTCAAATCGTTTCAATCGGAACTTCTTTGATTCCTTTCTTGGAGCACGATGACGCCAACCGTGCACTGATGGGTTCAAACATGCAACGTCAAGCGGTACCTCTACTCAAAGCAGAGCGCACGCTTGTTGGTACTGGTATTGAAGGTCAGGTGGCACGTGACTCGGGTATGGTAGTTATCGCTGATGCTGACGGACTTGTGACTAATGCTAGTTCTATGTCGATTACAGTTAAGTTTGATGACGCTAGCAAAGGTGAGAAGACTTATGAGTTACTCAAGTATTTAAGATCTAACCAAGATACTTGCTTGAATCAAATCCCTATAGTTAAGCAAGGTCAAAAAGTTAGAGCTGGTCAAGCACTTACTGATGGTGCGGCTACTTGCCAAGGTGAGCTTGCACTTGGTAAGAACCTTACTGTAGCTTTCATGCCATGGGAAGGATACAACTTTGAGGATGCGATCCTAATCTCTGAGCGTCTTGTATTTGATGATGTTTACACTTCAATCCATATTGAGAAATATGAAATTGATGCACGTCAAACTAAATTAGGTCCTGAGGAAATTACTCGTGAGATTCCTAATGTTGGTGAAGATGCGCTTAAGCACTTGGATGAGAACGGTATCGTTCGTGTTGGTGCGATGGTTGAAGAGAATGACATTCTTGTTGGTAAGATCACTCCTAAAGGTGAGTCTGACAATCCACCAGAAGAAAGATTACTTCGTGCGATCTTTGGTGAGAAAGCACGCGACGTTAAGGACAATTCACTTCGTGTACCTCACGGTGAGTCTGGTCGTGTGATTGCAGTTCGTGTCTATGACCGTGAGAAAGGTGACGAGCTTCCTCCAGTATCTAATAAGATTGTTCGTATCTTTATTGCGCAAAAGCGTAGAATCTCAGTTGGTGACAAGGTTGCGGGGCGTCATGGTAACAAGGGTATTGTTTCAAGAATTTTACCAGTTGAGGATATGCCACATCTTCCAGATGGTTCACCTGTAGACATGGTGCTTAACCCACTTGGTGTTCCGTCTCGTATGAATGTTGGTCAGATCTATGAATGTATCTTGGGTATGGCAGCTTCAATCTTGGATCAAGCTTATGAAGTTCCTTCATTCGATGAGATGTTTGGTGAAGGTGCGTCTAACGATTTAGTTACCGCAGAATTGCAGAAGGCTAAGGATACAGACCCTGAAAGATATTCATGGTTGAACTTAGATTGTAAGCAACAACTTTATGATGGTAGAACTGGTGAGCCGTTTGATAACCCAGCGCTTGTTGGTGTGATGTACGTACTGAAACTTGTTCACTTGGTTGATGACAAGATTCACGCTCGTTCTACTGGTCCATACTCACTTGTAACTCAGCAGCCACTCGGTGGTAAGGCTCAGTTTGGTGGTCAGAGACTTGGAGAGATGGAGTGCTGGACGCTTGAAGCTTACGGTGCATCTTATACACTTCAAGAAATGCTTACTATCAAGTCAGATGATGTTCTTGGTAGATCTAGAGCATACGAAGCTATCGTCAAGGGCGATAATATTCCTCCAGCCAATGTACCTGAATCATTCAAGGTACTAATGAAGGAACTTCAATCAATTGGTCTCGATATTCACGCTCTTAAGAAGAACGCTGAAGAAGGAACTCTTGAAGAAGTAGATCTATACGCTGATAGCTTTGATCCACTTAGAAGTCGTAATGTAAGAACTAGAAGCCTTGAGGATACTATCAAGGAGCTTACTGACCCGAATGCGGCGCCAGCTAAGCCAGCAGAAGAAGGTGTAGAACTCGAGACCAAGTCTGGTTTTAGTTTCAATCAAGTTTAGGAAAGAAGGAAGAAGAAATAAATGTCTGAAGCAGAGCTTAATCAAATGGCAGAAGAAATCATCGAAAATGATATCGATTTTGATGATTTTGAGGATGATATTGTCCGCGCAAACTTAGTTGCCGACAATGATGTCTTCGATAACCTCAAAATTCAAATAGCTTCGCCAGCTAGAATCGCTGGTTGGTCACATGGTGAAGTCCAGAAACCTGAGACCATCAACTATAGAACTTTGAAGCCTGAGAAAGAAGGTTTGTTCTGTGAGAAGATATTTGGTCCGGTGAAGGATTGGGAATGTGCTTGTGGTAAGTACAAACGTATCCGTCACAAAGGTATCATCTGCGAAAGATGTGGCGTTGAAGTTACTGAATCAAAAGTTCGCCGTCACCGCATGGGTACTATTACTCTTGCAGCACCAGTTACTCATATCTGGTTCCTTAAAGGTATTCCTAGTTACTTAAGTTTGTTACTGGAAACTTCACTTAAGGATCTTGAGCAAGTTGTTTACTTCAATTCATATGTAGTACTTGATCCAGGTAATGTTGAAGGTCTTAAGAAAGGTCAGATCGTTACTGAAGAAGAGTACGACAAATTACTTGAAGAAGAAACTAACCAGTTTGAGGTTGGTATCGGTGCTGAAGCAGTACTTCTTATGCTTGAAGAACTAGCTCAACCTAAATATGAATTCCCTGATGCTAAACGTATCGAGCGTGGTCAGTTACTTGGTTTGCCTGGTTTGGAGCAACTTAAGGAAGACCTCAAAGAAGAATTGGTTAGAGTAAGTGGTTCACAGCAGAAGCGTACCAAATGTATCAAACGTATGCGTCTAGTCAATTCTTTATTGAATTCATTTACAGACCCAGGTTGGATGGTAATGGATGTACTTCCTATCTGCCCTCCAGACTTAAGACCAATGGTTCAGTTGGATGGTGGTAGATTTGCTACTTCTGACTTGAATGATCTTTACAGACGTGTGATCAACCGTAACAGCCGTTTGGCTCGTTTGATCGATATGGGCGCTCCTGAGATTATCATCCGTAACGAGAAGCGTATGCTTCAGGAAGCCTGTGATGCTTTGATTGACAATGGTCGCCGCGGTAGGGTTGTTACCGGTACCAATGGTCGTCCACTTAAATCACTTTCTAATATCGTTGAAGGTAAGCAAGGTAGATTCCGTCAGAACCTACTTGGTAAGCGTGTTGACTACTCTGGTCGTTCGGTTATCGTTGTTGGTCCTAGCCTCGAGTTACACCAATGTGGTTTACCAAGAGAAATGGCAATTGAATTGTTCAAACCATTTGTGATCAACAAATTGATTGACCGTCAAATTTGTCAGAATATCAAGGCAGCCAAGAAACTTATCGAAAAGGGACCTCCAGTAATTTGGAATATCCTTAAGGAAGTAGTTTCAGGTCACCCAGTTCTATTGAACCGTGCACCTACTCTTCACAGATTGGGTATTCAGGCTTTCCAGCCAGTTATTGTTGAGGGTCGTGCGATTAGATTGCATCCACTGGTTTGTACTGCATTCAACGCTGACTTCGATGGTGACCAAATGGCGGTTCACGTTCCTCTTAGTTTAGAGGCGCAGTCTGAAGCTCGTACTTTGATGTTATCGAACACCAACATCTTGACTCCAGCAAGTGGTAAACCAACTATCACTCCTTCACAGGATATGGTTATCGGTATCTACTACTTGACTATCGAGAAGCCTGGTAACGATGATCCAGAGCAGTATCCAGGAGCTGGTATGTTCTTTGCAAATGAAGAAGAAGCACTACAAGCTTACTACGCTGGTTATGCTGATCTCTTTGCAAAAGTCAAACTCAGAACTGATATGACTGATGATGGTGGTTCAGAAATTATCGAAACTACTATCGGTAGAATCATGTTCAACAAGATGATCGTTGATTCAATCGACGGCAAAGAGGTAGTGATGTCATAAAAGGGCTGTCATCCTGAGGAGCCGTAGGCGACGTCAGGACCTCCCCAAATATAACTAGAGCAATTTAACAAGGAACAAGTAATGGCAACAAAAACAAGAAAGCAACATTGGGAACGCAAGGGCAAGAAGCCTGCATTTATCAATCAAACCGTTGATAAAAAAGCGATGGGTAAATTACTAGCACACGTTTACGAGAACTACGGTAACGATATCGCCGCCAGGTTGGGTAACAACTTGAAGAACTTGGGTTTCAAGTACGCAACCAAAGCATCAGTTACTATCAGTATCGCTGATTTGCAAGTGCCACCAGCTAAGAAGGGCTTGCTACAAGCCGCTGAGGATGAGCTCTCTGTCACCACTCAAAGATTTGAGCGTGGTGAGATTACAGAGGTTGAGCGTTACAACAAGGTGATTGATACTTGGTCTGAGACCAACGAGAAAGTTACTGAAGCGGTAGTTGATCACTTTGATAGATTGAACCCGGTTTATATGATGGCCTTCTCTGGTGCAAGGGGTTCAATTTCACAGGTTAGACAGTTAGTTGGAATGCGTGGTCTGATGGCTGACTCTGAGGGTAAGATTATCGACCTTCCTATTAAATCTAACTTCCGTGAAGGATTATCAGTGCCTGAGTATATGATTTCTGCTTATGGTGCACGTAAGGGTCTGGTTGACACAGCACTTAAAACCGCTGACTCGGGATACCTTACTCGTCGTCTGGTTGACGTTGCTCAAGATGTAATTATTAGAAGTGAAGATTGTGGTACCAAGAGCTATGTGGTGATGGGAGCTCTAATGGATGGTGATACCCCAGTAGTACCTATCAGCTCTCGTGTCATCGGACGTAACACTGCTGAACAAGTCAAGAATCCAGAGACTGGTGAAGTAATTGCCAAGAAGGGTCAACTTATCACTAGAGTTGAAGCTGAAGCAATTCAAGCTGCTGGAATTAAAGAAGTTAAGATCAGATCAGTTCTTAGTTGTGAATCTAAGTATGGTGTTTGTAAGGCTTGTTATGGTTGGTCTACTACTGACAACAAACATGTTAACTTGGGTGAAGCGATTGGTATTATTGCTGCTCAGTCAATTGGTGAGCCTGGTACACAGCTTACGATGAGAACCTTCCACACCGGTGGTGCGGTAGCTGGCTCTGGTAAGTCGCGTGATGTCTACACTGCGCCGGCTGCTGGTGAAGTAAGTTATGACTTTGCTACTCGTGAGATGAGAACTAAATATGGTGATATCGTTTACCAATCAGTTAAAGCAGGTAAGTTGAAAGTTGGTTCTAAATCTCTTGAGATTGGTGCTGGTGCCAAGCTTGCTGTTAAACCTGGTGATAAGGTTGAGAAAGATCAATACCTTGGTGATGCTCCTGAATCTTCTAAGAAAGTCCTTACTGAGAAAGCATCTAAGGATGTAATTACTCTTCAGTCTGGACAAGTTGAGTTCACTGATTTTGGTGTTGATGAGACTACTGATAGGCAGGGTAATATTTCTAAGCAGGCTAACAAGCAGGGATCTATTTGGGTTCAAGCTGGTGAGGTGCTTCCTATCCCTACCGGCGGTAAAGTTACTGTAGATAGCGGCTCTAAGATCAAGAAGGGTCAAACTCTAGCTGAGACTGTGATTACTTGTGATAATGATGGTGAAGTTCGTTATGGTTCTGATGTATTGATTGAAGAAACCAAAATTGGTGATAGAGCAATTAAGAAGCTACTTAGAGGTAGAATGCTCAACGTTATCAACGCATCTATTGGTGCTGCTAACGCAACGATCGAGCACAACCAACAAGGTATCAACTGGGTACTTAAAGATGAGAGTGAAAGATACGTTATCAAAGTTGTAAACAATGAGATGATCGAGAACGGTAAGATCTTGGCTGAGCTGGTTGATGACCAGTTCACTCCTACTCTTCCTTGTTCTGGTGAGATTCGTTACGACGGTGTGGTAATTGATGATAGAAAGATCGTTACTGAGCATGGTCGCGTGATCTTTATCCCAGAAGAAATCCATGTACTTTCTAAGGATGCTTCATTGGTTAACAACAAGACTGGTGATTTTGTTACTGCAGGTACTGAAGTTGTTAAAGATGTTCACTCCACCATTGATGGTATTGTGCGTGTGACTATCGAGAACAATATTGTTCATGAAGTAACAATCACTCCTGGTGAGTTGTTTGATATCAGTGATCCATCGGCACTTAAGTTTGAAGATGGTGACATCGTTAAGAAGGGTGTTGAAGTTATAGACGGCGTCAAAACAAAGAAACCAAGTATGGTTACTTTGTTTGCTGACGAGGAGACTGGTGAAACCAAGCTTCTGCTTCGTGAAGTGCAGCTCTTTGATATCACTCCACGTACTTTGAATTTCGAGTCTGAGACTACAGATGCTGATATTGCTATCGTTCCTGTAACTCAAATGAACTACAAGGACGGCGATAGAGTTCGTAACATCAGTGGCGGTCCACTGACCAAGACTAGCTTGATTCTTTACTGTAAGGATAAGTACAAGGAGTCTAAGGGTATCATCGAGATTGGTGAGAAGGATTTCAATATCGTCTTCCAAGAAAATATCATCTTGAGAACTGACCGTAATGAGAGTACTATCACTGAGATCATGGTTGAGCCTGGTGACTTTGTTAAGGGCGGCACTCCAGTAGCGCGTGCTCAAACACTTGCAAACTCTGATGGTGAGATTTTCTATAGTGAGTCTGATAAGTACAGAATTCTGGTTCAAACTGTAGAGGATGTATTCACGCTTGATACTAAGGCTAAGCCTAAAGTTAAAGAAGGTGATTACCTGCTTGCTGGTGACAAGCTTGATGCGAGCACTACTGTGCCTGAATCAGCTAAGGTACTTGCAGTCGATGGCAACAAACTTACTTTACGTAAGGCGCAACCATTCCTAGTTAGTATTGGTACTCGTCTACATGTTGATAACCAATCACTTGTGAACCAGGGTGATCAACTGGCAACGATTATCTACGAAAGACTTAAGACTGGAGATATTGTTCAGGGTCTTCCGAAGGTTGAAGAACTTCTTGAGGGTCGTAAACCTAAAGAACCTTCTATTGTTGCAACTCACAAAGGTAAAGTTGAGATTGTTACTGAAGATGGTATTGAGAACTTGTTCATTGTAGACGGCGATGACCGTAATGAGGTTGTAATTCCTCCTGGACAAAATATCATTGTTAACACTGGTGATGAGGTGAATCCTGGTGATGTACTGACTGATGGTCAGCCTAACCCGCATGAATTACTTGAATTCAAAGGTTTAGAGCATACCCAACAATTCTTAGTTGATGAAGTTCAGTCGGTATATATTTCTCAAGGTGTAGAAATTGCTAACAAGCACATTGAGGTTATTGTTCGTCAAATGACTCGTAAGGTCAAAGTTGATGAGCCTGGTGATTCAGAGCTACTTCAAGGTGAAATGCATGAGCGCTACCACGTTGATAGAATCAACGAGCAGCTTGTTGAAGATGGCAAGGAGAAGGTAAGTTATACTTCGGTTCTCTTGGGTCTAACCAAAGCTAGTTTGAATACAGAGAGTTTCATCTCTGCAGCATCATTCCAGGAGACAACTAGAATCCTAGCTGAAGCTTCAATCAAAGGTAAGCTTGACTGGTTACATGGTCTCAAGGAGAACGTGATTATTGGTAGGTTGATTCCATCAGGTACTGGATTTGATCCAGAAGTTGATGGTGATGAGGCGCTAAGGAATACAGACGGCGAACGTGCAGAGCTAGCCCAAGCAATCTAAAATTGTAATAAAGCCTGGCTTATGGCTCCATAGGACTGCGTTATGTGAGTCCTCATGGGCTACTACAGCCCACTTCGGACACGCTCCTCTGGAGCTTCACAAGCCTTGCCTATGAAGCCCTAAGCTTCAGCTTTATTACAATTTATAAATCCTGGTTTGAAGATTTCCCGGTTATTTCTCGTAGCTTAAGGGTCAGGTTCTCCACAATTCCACATTTTATGTGTATCACCGCAGGAGGGTTTCAGGTTCGTATCTGCACAACGCACACT
>JAPPOW010000058.1 GCA_028817775.1 Candidatus Melainabacteria bacterium
TTATTACGCTCGTCAAGCTGGTCGTAAGGATGTTATTGCCGCTCTTCAACACTAAGAAAAATCAAGCTGCTTTATGATCAGGCTCTTCATAGTTAAGAAAGCCTCCATCTCGAGTGGCTTCTTCTATTGCCAGTATTTCTCTATCACTAAGTTCATCTCTATAGTCTTCTTCTGGTTTAAAAATCCTCAGGACTTTTGGATCGTCTCTCCTTGTCTCAAGACTGTGATCTACTTCTTCAGGTAAGCTTAGGCGATTGGATCTTTGTACTTGAAAGATATTATTGTCATGGAGTTCTAGTTCTAAATCAATTTGACTTGAGCTAGCAGCTTTGACAGTGAGTTTAGTCTTACCAATCCAAATAGCTTCACCGGGAGAGCGGAAAATAACTAACATTGGTTGATCTGCATTTTTGCAGAGCCTGACATTTTCTTTTTCGGCTTTGGCTATATCTATATGATCTTGTGCATCTATTAGTAGAGCATAGGAAGCTCCTTTTTTGCGGGCAAGTATATTAACTTCAGAGCCTGAGTCCGTTAGTATTAATCTGTCACCATTGATTTTCCTACGGCTAGATAATCTTAGAACTACCCTTGCACTGGCCGGCCCAGCTTTGTACTCATCAGATTGAGCAATTGCAGGAAATAACTGATAAATTTCAGGACGAGATGGGATAACACGCACGCTACTATCTTAACATAACATACCGGGGCTTGTATTTAAGCAGCAACTGCATATTGTTTGGCTTGAGTTTGAGAATTTTGCTCTTGAGTAAGACTAGCTTCAGACATCCTAAAGTCTTTTGGCTTAGTGGCAACGATAGTGAAATTCTTTGGCTTGATAAATTTCTGAGCAGCAGCCATTACTTGTTCTTTGGTGATTGAGTCTATCTCTTTGTCAAAGTTGTTGACATAGTTTTCATCTTTGTCACGGAGTTGTAAACCAGATAGTGCTGAGCAGGTGCTCGCTCGGCTGTTAAATTGGTGCATCGCAAACCCTTTCTTGGCACTTGATTTGGCTAAGTCTAGTTCTTGCTCTGTGATTCCTTCTTCAAGGAATTTATTTACTGTCGCAACTGTCTCTGAGATTGCATGTTTTGTATTCTTAGGGTCACAACCTAGATTAATAGTAAATGGTCCAGAGCCATTACGCATTGGCATAATCATTGAGCCAATACTGTATACAAGTCCTCTCTCTTCTCTAACTTTGGCAAATAAACGAGAATTAAAACCAGAACCTAGAATTTGATTGGCTAACATGGCTGGTAAATAATCAGCATCATCCTGCTGGATGCCCATTGGGTTACCAATGATTACAGTTGTTTCTGGTTTGTTGTCCTTACTAGTAATTAGTTTCAAGCTAGCTTTTGGTGCTGGCACTTCCGCAATTCTGCTGTAGTCTGCTTTGCGCTGGGAACCATGTTGAGCTTCATTCCAGCTGTCAAGCATTGGAACTAGTTTGCTATCTATGTCTTGCTTATTAATATCACCCACTACTGTGATTTGAGCATTTTGGGCATGGAATAGTTGTTGGTAAAGTCTTCGAACATCATCTAGCTTTATATTCTCAATATCTTTGATTGCTTCCTCGAGAGTCTTCTGGTAGTGTTTGTGACCTTTGGGGTAGATAGCCTTGGCAAAAGTTTCAGCGGCTTCAATACCATTGAGGACATTATGTATCATCCTCATCATGTCAATTGATTGTTTTTTTTGTCTGGCAAATTCTTCTTCTACTATTTTTACTATCTCTGGATTTTCAGTTGCCAAAATTGCTGGATAGCATAGCTGCTCATTAGCCAGAGCAAGTGCCCGCTCTGTATTCTTTGACAAGCTAGCCAGGTGAATATGTCCTGTGTCTATGCCAGTACCTTGATGGAAGCTCATGCCTAGTGACTCTTCAAGCTTTTCGATTTCTTGTTTATCCAATCTGCGTTTGCTATTAGGGTTGTATGTTCCAGTTTCGGCAAGTAAAGAATTTAACATGCCTAAACTAGAGCTCATCTCTTCAGGTACTGACAAAGAACCACCTTCAAAATTCACATCGGCAAATACTAATGGCAAGCTACTGTCTTGCTTGAAGAATAATTGCATGCCATTAGGATACTTAGTCTTCTCTAGTCCAGTGAGTTTTACGTCAAGCTTACTGATACCTTTGGATAATGTGATTAGTTTATCCAGTTGTTCTGGACTAAGGATTTTTTCTTCAGCATCTGTTGCTTTGGCATCATCAATATTTTTACCATCAAGTCCTTGCTGGTAATCCAGAGCAAGGTCCTGCCCACTGCCATGGACAGTTAAGCTGTATCTATTGTTTGGAATCAAGTGCTTGCTGACGTAAGCTTTGATTTCATCATTGCTTATGGTTTTGAGATCTTCTAGATCTTTCAGGCTATTCTGCCAGTCTTCTCCCTCTCGCTTATAATGAGCAAGTTCTCCAATTCTTGAATGCTGGCTATCAAGTTCGTAGACCTTGCTTGCTTCCATTTGATCAATTAACTTTTTAAACTCTTCAGGCTTGAGTCCGTTGGTTGCAAGGTCTGCAAGCTCTTCATCTATTACTTGAGCAATCCTTGTTAAATTAGCATCGCGGTTTTCATCAATTGGCTTAGCTACGATTTTAAAGTGACCAAAGAATTTATTGCTATCAATCCCTGCATCTACAAAAATTGCGGCAGCCTTGCCGTTGTTTGATTCACCATCAACTAATTTTCTTTGTAGCCTGGCATTATTGCCACCAGTTAGAGCTGCGTCAATAAGGCTAGCGA
>JAPPOW010000032.1 GCA_028817775.1 Candidatus Melainabacteria bacterium
GGCTATGTCTAAGAAATACCTATTTACCTCAGAGTCAGTTAGCGAAGGGCACCCAGATAAAATCTGTGATCAGATATCAGATGCAGTGCTAGATGCAATTTTGACTGAAGATCCAGCAGCAAGGGTTGCTTGTGAAACCTTCTGTACTACAGGTTTAGTGGTTGTTGGTGGAGAGATTACCACTAGTTCATATGCACCAATCAATGAGATTGCTAGAAATAAGGTGCGTGAAATTGGTTACCACAAAAAGTCAGGTGGTGGCTTTGACGCAGATACCTGTGCCGTGATGGTGAGCTTGGACCAACAATCCCAAGATATTTCAGCTGGTGTTACTACTGCAAAAGAAGCCCGTAGTGATGCCTCTAGCGATCCTGCTGACGCAGTAGGAGCAGGCGACCAAGGTTTGATGTTTGGTTTTGCTTGTGATGAAACCAAGGAGTTCATGCCGCTTGCACTCACACTCTCTCACCGACTGATGCAAAAATTAGCTGAAGTTCGTAAAAACGATCCAGAAATTCACTACTTGAGACCGGACTCCAAGGCTCAAGTCACGATTGAGTATGAAGATGATAAGGCAAAGAGCATCGATACCATTTTGATATCAACTCAACACGACCCAATCTGTAAGGGTGAAACTGATAATGAAAAGATTCAAGAAATTATTGCTCAAGATCTCAAGATCAAAGTTATTGATGAGGTCTTCAAAGATTTTGATATCAAACCTGATGAGAAGACCAAATTACTTTTCAACCCTTCCGGACGTTTTGTTACTGGTGGTCCCCAGGGAGACGCTGGACTCACTGGGCGTAAAATTATTGTTGATACCTACGGTGGCTACGCACGCCACGGTGGTGGAGCGTTTTCTGGCAAAGATCCAACCAAAGTTGATAGATCAGCAGCATACGCAACTCGCCATGCTGCAAAAAATGTCGTTGCTTCTGGTCTTGCAACCAAGTGTGAAATTCAAGTTTCCTATGCAATCGGTGTCGCTCACCCCACAAGTATACACGTCAACAGCTTTGGCACCGGTATAATCGACGATGAAGAAATAACCAAAACGGTAAGAGAGGTTTTTGATTTCAGACCTTATTCGATAATCAAGAATTTCAAACTCAAAGAGCAGCCAAAATTGCACAACGGTCGTTTCTATCAAGATCTTGCAGCCTACGGACACTTCGGTAGACCAGAACTTAATTTACCTTGGGAAGAATTAAACCAGGTTGATAAAATCAAGGCCTTGGTACCAAGCCTCAACGTCGTTAAAAATAGCCAATAGGCGAGATAAGTCTCCGTTTAAAAACTAGACTTTAAGGGCAAATTTAGTATTAGGAGTTGAAGAAGCTCATAAACTCTACAGGAGGTAGATATTTGCCAGCCGAATTACTAAGACTAACTGCAGCCTTGCTCCTAGTTGGTATTATAGGCTTCTACCTTTTTGTTTTCAGAAAAGAAATTTTAACCTTCTTTGGAGAAACATTATTACAAAGTATCAAGGCTTTGTTTGCAAGTAAAAACAAGCGTGCGCATTTTGGTGCCTTTTACAAATTCGATCATAAGGATGTAGAAGAATGGATTCAATGGATGCAATCAGCCGATGCCGAAGCAAAGCAAAAAGCTTTTGATAAAATCACTCGTTTCCTATCAAAAGATTCAAAACAATTAAGCACTATAATCAAAGACATCAGCAAAGTGATGCTAGGTCTCTATCAAGATGAGGCTTATGCTGTATTTGAGGATCTCTTGTATCGCTCTCGCCAGGAGTGGACCGACTCCAATTCAGCCTCAGCCTGCTATGAAGAAGCAAGCCTGGCTCTAATGAAAATCGATGCAGAAGAAGCACAAAATCTATTGATGGAAGAATCTAAGGAGATCGGTGAAGATCAGGAATATAAAGCCCACATAGCCTCAGCACTATCACTAATGAATGACGAAGAGAAACTCGAAGATTTCTACAAAGATCTTGCCTTGGATCCATCTAACACAAAGGATTTAAAAGCCCTAACCCTAAATTTACTCAAAGACAAAAACAATCCCAGCCTATATTCCAATTACCTTAGAGATCTAACCCAATTATATATTGAAGATGAAATTGATAAAAACTCTGAAATACTAGCAGTATGTTTTGAACATTACCTTGGTTTAATCAGCGACCAAGAAAGTACAGAAGAACTATGGAGCAGTATCAATGACTATTGCAAAGACGAAAAGCTTGCTCCTTTGATAACATCATCGCTAGCTAATAAAATTAAAGACAAGGGTTTCAAGCTTGACGGGAAATGGCTATTAACCATATATACAGGGCTAGATACTGAACAGCAAAAAATATTAGAAGATGTTCTTATTTATCGCTACACAATCTCAGAGCAAGAACAGGAGTTACTTAAAATCACGCAAGAATACGAAAACTTTGCCGAGCAAATTGAATTAGACCTCAAAGCCAACTTCAAAGATCTAGAGCCTGAAGCTAATTTCAGCTTATACAAGCATGTCGATAAGCTCTACCCAGGCTTTGAAGAAGTTGTTGACAAGCACCAGAGATCAATTAGAGTCATAAGCGGTAACGCTGGCAAAGATAAATTATTTATGGCTCAGCAGTATGCAATCCAAAAAAAGATGAAAACTATGTGTATCAATGCTGATCTGCTCATGCTCTCTCCTGACTTGGTTAGTAGAATAGATAAATTGATTAGCGATGAATATAAATTGCTTTACTTCTACAACTCTTATGAGTTCATGTGGAAGATTACGGTCGCTAGTGAT
>JAPPOW010000004.1 GCA_028817775.1 Candidatus Melainabacteria bacterium
GCTTATGCAGGTACGGCTAGTTACAACTGTGTTAGCACTGATGCTGATGATTGTTTAGTCGAAAAACTCTTTGATCGTTTGAGTGTTGAAGCTGCTCCAGAAAGACGCTGGACTACTAGAATGAGTCGCCGTAATGATGGTACTTACAACTTAGTGGTACCAAGCTCTAGAGCAAGAATTAATGTAGTTGAGAACGTTACTACTCAAGCTGCTGACGTTGATATTGATGAAGTGGTTGATGAACTTGAGACTCGTAAATTGGCTTCGCTAAGATTTAACGCGACTTCTTTAAGTACTAACCTTAAAAACGGTTTACTAGAATTTGATGGCAGTGATTTGTACTTCACTGCTGCGGGTAACCGTCAGGCTATTGCATTGGGCAACCAAAGCACTACTAACAATGGTAACTCTGCAACAGTTGATCTTGATGAACTTGCTGATCAACTTGCTGACCGTAATGTTGATTCAATTAAATTCAACACGAGAGTTTTAGGATCTGTCGGTAACGACGGTATTATGGAGTACGATGGTAGTGATCTTTACTTTACTACTAATGGTAGTCGTCAAACTATCGCGCTTGGTACGCTGACTAATGGTTCACTTGTTGGACCACAAGGGCCAGCTGGACCACAGGGACCAAGAGGTGTTGATGGTGGTACTGGTGCTACCGGTAATACTGGTGCAACTGGAGCTAGAGGACCATCAGGTCAAGGAGTCAATGGTGATATTGGTAACTTCTTGAGTAATGATTTTGCCAATGGTGCAATTGCAATTGGTTGGGGTAATAGTAATTCTGACTTACTTACTAACAACACTGCTAATAGTTTAGTGATTGGTTTTAGTTCTAACGCTGCAACAGTATTCGTAGGACCGGCAGCTAGTAATGGTGGTTACGGTAATGTTGGTATTGGTACCACTAGCCCAGGTTCAATATTGGATGTCAATGGAACCCTTACTACAACAGCTTTCACTTTGAGTACCAGCCCGACTAATGGTTATGTTTTGACTTCAGACGGCAATGGTGTTGCTTCTTGGGCTGAGAAGATTTCAGCTGATTCACTCAACTTTACTCATCTTTCTGATAGTCTGAGCTTGGATGCTACTACTACTCTAGATTTAGCTGGTGCTGATTTGAATATCAATGGTAGTTTATTGATGCTGGATTCGTCAGCCAATGGAGTAGGTTTGGGTACTGCTAGTCCTGCTCGTACACTACATATCACTGATGTGATGAGGTTGGAACCAAGAGCAACTGCTCCAGCTTCTCCAGCTAGTGGTGATATCTATGTTGACTCAACAGGTAATCAAGCCTTTTGTATCTACCTCAACGGTTCATGGCTGACTGCAGCCGGTTCTGGTAGCTGCTCATAGGGTCGTATATGGACATTGGACATAATCGTATATTACACATTAGGTTAATAATGTGATGCTATGATCGCCTCTCCAAAGGAGGCTTTTATGGCACGTGACTTATGTATTGAATTTCCAAACGCTTTTTATCACGTATTTTCACGCGGTATGAATCGACAGGAATTATTCTCTGATGATGAAGACAACTTTATATTCTTGAATCAATGCCGCAAGGCAGTTAAAAAATATCAAATTAGGATTTTTGCATTTTGTTTGATGGGTAATCATTACCATTTATATCTTTCTACGCCAAATGCCAATCTGGCGCGGGCAATGAAGTTTATTAACCAGTCATATGCAATTTATTTTTTGGCAAAATATCCAGAAAAAGATGGACATGTTTTCAGAGGACGTTATAAACGTAAAATCGTGCAAGATGATGTCTACTCTAAGACTTTGATCAATTATATCCATGCTAACCCCGTCGCTGCAGGTGTTACAGAGTCCTTATCTGCTTATCCCTGGTCTAGCTATGCATCCTATCTACAAAAAGAAAGACGTTTAGACTTTATTGACTATGATTGGGTCTTAGATCAATTCTCTGGCAATTTGAAGAGTTTTGCTAAGTTTCATCAGGATAATGTTGATAGTGATTGGGATCCTAAGCAGGAAGCCAAAGCTCAGATTTTTCTCGCCGACAATGCATTCATTAAATCTATCTGTGATAGCTATGTTGATTTTGTTCAGTTGGACAAGAAGCCTGTGACAGGCTTGAAAGAGCTAAAATCAATTTATAACCAAGAGGTGATAGCCCAAGCAATACGGTCTTTGGATTATAATCCTCAAACTAATGCAAAATTATCAGCTTATCTCTTAAAGGAATATACTGATACAAGCTTTGAGGAGATTGGGAAGATTATCAATAAGTCAATGGAAGCTACTGCTAAGTGTGTCCAGAGGTTTCGTAGATTGCTTGCAGAGGATAAAGAGTTAGAACTTGAAATACGTAAAGTGGTTGAAATGTCCAATGTCCATATACGACCCTAATTATTTCTCGGCGGCGATGATTGCAATCGTGCCAAGCAATATATCTTGGTGATAGGTTCTAGCGAAGCCTAGACTATACAAACCTTGAGCGAGCTCCTTCTGTAGAGGCCAGGTCTGCAGTGAATCAGTTAGATACTGATAGGCTGCCTTGTCACCAGCAAAAATCATACCGGCTACTGGTACTATGCGTAAAAATATATTCTTGTAGAGCCAGTCAATCAGCGGTATTGGTGGGTGACCTAAATCAAGGCTTACTAATATGCCACCCGGTTTAAGTACCCGCTTGATTTCTTCGCAAGCAGCTAGTAAGTCGCTGACATTACGCAGACCAAAACCAACAGTGAC
>JAPPOW010000229.1 GCA_028817775.1 Candidatus Melainabacteria bacterium
TCCCTATGCTGTTGATCCTAATAATTACAGTCCTGACGGCATTCTAGGTGCCAACAATCTATTCACTATACACGATCTATAAATTAAAATTCAGCCTTAACAGCTTCAATCACTTTGTTTTCCACTAATAGTTTTGCATGCTTGCAGGCATTCATTATGGCTTCATCATTAGAACTGCCATGAGAAATCAATGAGATGCCATTGAGCCCACCCAAGAGCGCACCGCCATAAGAATTAGGATGGAAGTGATCTTTGATTCTATCAAAGGCACCAGAGAGTTTAAGCAAAAGTCCACCGAGCATCTCCAGTGGTCCTCTAGACTTGATTTGACGCTGCAAAGCAGAGATCATCATCTTTAATCCTCCTTCAAGTGCTTTGAGGTGAATATTACCAACAAAGCCATCACAAATTGCAATTTCGCAAACATCGTCAATGATAGTTTTACCTTCTACATTGCCCGTAAAATTTATTCGAGCTTCATTCTTGAGTAAGTCGTAAGCTTCTTGGTACCTGGCTGTGCCCTTGCCTTCTTCACCACCTACATTAAGCAAGGCTGTGCGTGGCTTGTTTGTTTTGAAAAGGATTTTGGCAAGAATATCACCAATGATTGCTGACTGGCGCATCTGTTCTGGAGTGGTTTCGATATTAGAACCCCCGTCTATTAGTAGCATCTTGGATTCAATAGTAGGAATTACTGTGCAGATACACGGCCGCTCGAAACCTTCAACGCGTTTGAGTTCAAACAAAGAAGCAGCTGTAGCTGCGCCGGTGTGCCCCGCTGCAATTACCGCATCAGCCTTACCCTCAGCAACTAATCTATTAGCAACTACTACGCTAGAATTTTTAGCTTTACGCACGGCACGAGCTGGATTTTTCTCATCCATAGTGATATCTTCTGGGGCATCGATAATTTCAATATTCTTGAGGCAGCAGCCACCATTGGCTTCAACTACTTGCTTCACCTCAGCTTCTTTGCCAGTAAGAATAATTTTGATGCCAGAGATTTCACGGGCTGCTCTGATTGCCCCCTTGACTATCTGGTCTGGGGCATAATCGCCGCCCATGGCATCTATTGCAATGGTGATTTCTTTGCTCATTTACCGGGATTTAGTATATCATTGAAAATAGCCAAAAAACGCCATTGGTGTCTGAATGTATGGGTATATTCGGGTGTATTTAGTCTAAATATGTGGGTATAATTATGGTATGAGGCGTAAGATAGAACTTGAGCTTGAGCAGTGGTCCAAAGCTAAACAACGTAAGCCGCTGATAATTCGCGGGGCCAGGCAAGTTGGCAAATCATATATTATTAGAGATTTTGCTAAGAAGAACTTTAGCAACCTGGTAGAAATTAACTTTGAAAGGAAACCGGAGCTTAAAGATATTTTTGATAGCAATGATCCACAAAAAATTATCAATGCAATTCAAATTACATTATCTCAAAAAATTATTTCATCTCAAACACTTTTGTTCTTGGATGAGATTCAACAATGCCCGCAGGCAATAGTTGCTCTGAGGTATTTTTATGAAGAGATGCCAGAGCTGCATGTCATCAGTGCAGGTTCATTATTAGATTTCACCTTGGAGTCAGAGCAGATTAGTGTGCCTGTTGGTCGGGTGCAATATATGTACTTGTATCCAATGAGTTTCTATGAGTATTTAGAAGCTGTGGGTAAAGTCTCACTTGTTGAGTGGATTCAGACTTTATCACTCGAGGATGAGTATCAGGCTAGTATTGATTTAGCAATTAATGAGGAACTAAAACAGTATTTTTACCTTGGTGGTATGCCAGAGATTATTTATGCCTATATAAATCAAGTCAATATTACTGAGCTATTAAATTTGCAGGACTCATTGCTGGTTAGTTACAAAGATGATTTTGGTAAGTATGCTAAACGTGCTCAGGCAAAGTATTTAGAGGAAGTTTTGCAAGGTTTACCTAAGCTTGTTAGTCAAAAGTTTGTTTATTCCAAAATTAACCCTGATACTAAGTCGCTTAATATCAGAGATGCTTTAGATCTTCTAGTCAAAGCTAAAGTTGTTCATAAAATCAAACGAGCTAATGGTACTGGTTTACCATTTGAAGCTGGTGCTTCTGATAAACATTTCAAGGCAATTATGCTTGATATTGGTTTGATGCAAAATATATTGGGATTGAGTGAGGATATAATGCTCAGCAAAGATCTTCATTCAATTGCTGCTGGTGCTCTGACTGAACAGTTTGTTGGTCAAGAGTTATTGGCAACGGCTTCAAGCTTGCAAGATCAAAAATTATTTTATTGGGAACGTGAGGACAAAAGTAACGCCGCTGAGATTGATTATTTAATCTCAGTTGGCTCTAAACAAATTCCAGTTGAAGTGAAGTCGAGCCATCGAGGCAGGCTCAAAAGTTTGAGGTATTTTATGGATAATTTTGATTGTCCTCTAGGTTTGAGAATTTCTACTAATCGTTTGGGTTTTGAAGATGGGATTTTGAGTGTGCCGCTTTATGCGGTTGCTGAGATTCCTAGACTAGTGAAGGCTTTGTGACGTGTTTAACCAAAATGAAGTAGTGGTTCAGAATAGTTAGTTAGGGGTAGTTCTTAATTAAACTGTGCGCTGTGCCGATACGACACTGGATTTTCACATTTCCACAAAATATGTGTGTGACCGCAATTGTCTTGAGCAAGCTGATATTATCTAATTGATTTTGAAATGCTTGACTCACGCCCGATTATCTTGTTAGGATTCAGCTATTATGA
>JAPPOW010000137.1 GCA_028817775.1 Candidatus Melainabacteria bacterium
GGGCTAACCAGTAATACGCAGAAATGTCCAATGTCCATATACGACCCTAATCTCTGCGTCCGCCCATAATGCGCAGTAGATACAAAAATAAGTTGATAAAATCAAGATATAGAGTCAGTGCACCAATAATAGCGTGGTTAGGATGATAGTTTCCTTGCTGTCCGATACGCTTAATCTTCTGCACGTCATAGGCGGTGAGTGCCACAAAGATCAAAACTCCAGCATAGTTAATCAGTGAATTCAAACCTTCACTATGCATAAAGATATTAACCACATGGGCAATGATTAGACCAAGCAATGCCATAAAGGCCATACTACCAATACCGCTCAGGTCCCTTTTGGTAGTAGCACCGTAGAGCGCCATCGCCCCAAAAGTAGCTGCAGTAACGCAGAAAACCATAAAGATAGAGGAAGCTGTATAAATAAGAAAAATGCTAGAAAGAAAAGCACCATTGAGAGCCGCATAAATAAAGAAATTAGTAGCAGCAGCCCCTGGACTCATCTTATGAGCATTAGCTGAAAGATTAAAAACCATGACCAATAAACCGATACCTAATGCAATCATCAACCAACCATTGCGAAGTAAAGACATCATCAAGAACTCATTAGTGGCAAAAATAAAGCTAACCACTGCAGTTGCCATCAAACCAAGAAACATCCAATTGAATACCTTGGTCACAAAACCTTGCTCAGCTTGCATCCATTGACCAGAGCCAGTGGCATTGGTTGGATCGTAAGGATTATTGTTCATAGCTTAATTATAACACTGCCAACTAATGAACAAAAGCCGACACTTCTTTTACCTTTATTATTAGACTTGGTTGAGTTAATATTAAATTAATGCCTGTACTTAGCGACAGCTACACCATTAGACCTCAGCTTGGACAAGCCAAAGCTTCCATCCCCTCAAGCAGGGGCCCAAGTCAGAGCATCTCACCCAAATCAAATCCCTCCGGCGCCCGTAGATGGACTTCAGGACCGCATAAAGCTTCGTTGCTCTTTGAAAAAAGACCCTTGCTCAAAAGAGCAAGTGAGCCATTACTTGGGACTAGAGTAAAATCCAAACTTAGTGATAGAGACAAATTACTCAACCAGCTTAAGGAACAAGAGTATTACAGGCTTTTGAATAGGCCAGCTCAACTTGATCTAATAAACTGGTTTCAAAAACGCATAGATCAAGCTGGAGATCTCGATTCACAACTTAGTCTCAAGGGCACAAAGCAAAGAATGACTACCAAGCGTTGGCTTGAACTGTTGATTATAGATCAGCATACTCCACTAGAACAAGCAGAGATTGATGCTCTGAAGTTTGAAGAGAAGCAAGTATCTCAATTTCGCAAGGGAAAATTCAATGAAGCCCGTTTTGAGCTTGCCAGCCGCATCACTAGGGGACTTGGATTAATCAACGATAGTGCTCAAGTCTTTGCAGAGGATAGCTGGCAAAACACAATTGGCATTGATGCCTTGCTTGACTTTGAACAAGCAGGCAAAGCTTGGACTATGCCAGTACAAATCAAAAGTAGCGCACACAAAGTGGCTAAGTTTTTTACTAAACCAATAAACTACAAGGGTCAACAAGTTAGAAGAAAAAATATCCTAGCCCTTGATATATCCAATTTCTCTATCAGCCAATTAATCAATCTATTTAAATCGATAGTTGAAGCGGATGAGAAAATTTGTAGCGAAATCCCACAGAGCAAAGGCAAAGGACACCGGATGGTAGAGATTGTAGCTAAGTCACTGAGTCCTCAAATCACGCAGAAAGGCAAACTATTAAAGTCTGAAGGCTTTCAGCGCAAGGGAGCAGAAGCTCAAGAAAACTTAGTAGCCAGACAATATTTGCAACAAGAACCAAAACCCAGTCAGAGAAAATAAATGATTGATACTGACCCACCATTTTTCCCATCAAGAATTACTGAACCTGCAAAACCTGTTCCTGATCTAGTTTTAATGGATGATGTCGACCTCCCAATTAAAGAAGAAATTAGCATCCCTTTTGCTGACCTGCCTCCACACCAACAAAGGAAACAACTTGAATTAGCAAGACCACCAGGACAGGATCATCTACGAGATATTGCAAGAGCTCAAGCTCCTAGGCTAGCCAAAGCTAGAATCAAAGCTTTCCCCCGTTTTCCAACTGACCTTCGTGATGCTTTTGTGATAGGTTCAAGATTGGCCCATTCAATTAACCAAATCTGGAACGACCTTGGACAAAGTGAGAATACTAACATGCAAGATCAAGCAAGACTTGCATTGACAAAAGTATTTCTAGGTCTTAGTGATAATCAATTTTTGTCAGAGCTAGTCCAAGCACTTAATCTCAGTGAAGAGCAACTAGCAAGCTTATCTACTCCAAAGCTCAAAGCCTTTGCAATCAATCCAAAATCTATACCCTACCAAGCTCTACTAGAGGCTACTATGGGCTTCAGATACCAAAACCCTGACACTACTATAGTGCCAGCTTCAGAACAGATGACTGATGCTATCAGGTTAATCAATAAGATTCTTCATTGGCAGTCTGAAAGTATTAATCCCGAATACTATGAACTTGTTCCAGAAATAATAGAACAAATCAGTAAAGGCTTTATCAAAGTTATCAAACAAGATTTTTTGATAACTACTGTAGAACTGTGGTCTGGAGAAAAATTTGACGCAAATGACCTTAAGCATCAAGACAATACTGGCATAACGGCACCTGAACTAGGGAACCGAATCCCAAACCCAAGTGG
>JAPPOW010000017.1 GCA_028817775.1 Candidatus Melainabacteria bacterium
GGTGACTATATAGCTAATAACAAAAAAATCATTGATATCAATACTAAGATCAAAGAAATCATTATTCTTGATGAGACCGATTACGAATTTTATGGACTGACAATGGGCTATGGCAAAGCTGTCTCAAGACTTTATAGAAAGCTTGGCTATCAACCAAAAGAACCATTACAAAGAAAGAAATTTGGCAAAGAGCGCAAGCAAGAACTTGCAGGAGAAAAATCCAATGACAAAAACCCTTCTTAGTTTAGTACTAAGCCTAGCTTGCTTCTCACTGCCAGTCAGTGCCGCAAGTATTTTAGCCGCCTGCAATGATGGCAGTTCCCCGGACCAATGTTCAGTCAATGATATTTATTTCCCAACTTTTGCTAAAGTTGGTTCTACTTATGACGTTGATTACAGAGTAGACCTTGGTGGCTTGGGTGATATCGAGGAGGACACTGCTTTCACTTCAACTCAAGACATGCTTGAACTTTGGGAAGCTGAATCTAGCCTTAACTTTATTCATAGTGCTCGCCTAAGTGAAGACATTGACAACACGAATTATGAGCCTATCCTAGACCCAAGTACTGCACTAGGTTACAGTCCTATTGTTTTTGATGATGACGGCAAAATTACCAACGCTCTTTTTGGTCAAGGTTCCAAAAATAGTGTGCTCGGTTTTGCTGGTGCTGTTTTTTATAATTTTGTGGGTAATGATATAACTAGCATTGCTGAAGGACAAGCTGTATTCAACGGTCACCTCTATAGCCAAGCTGGTGGTGGTGGTAGCCTAGAAACCATTTTGGTTTCTTTCAAAACTACTATCCTCCATGAATTTGGTCACATGTTTGGACTTGACCATACTCAAGGCGGTAATCTAGAAGGTTATAACAATAACGATAGTGATCTGACCGACGTGCCAGTAATGTTTCCATTTGAAGCCAACCCACTTATTGAGTTACAGCATGATGATATTGCCTCTGTGCGCGATGTTTATCCAGTCGGCAATGAGTCAAGCAGTTTTGGTACTATCACTGGTACTTTAACTGAGGATGGTTCTAGAGTACGTGGCGCCAATGTGGTTGCTTACTTAGTAGATGATTCTAATCCTCGCAAACGAGCAGTAGCTTCACCTTCTGATGTTGCTGGAGCTGGTGATGGTGCTTTCCGCCTACCAATCTTAGTACCAGGCAGTTATATACTTAGAGCTGAAGCAATTGATTCTAATTTTACTGGTGGCAGTTCTGTTGGTATCTATGATCCAATCTCGACTAGCCGTATCACCGAAGGTTTTTATAATGGTGACAATCAACCAATCCTAGAATCCACTTTAACTAATGCTCTAAGTCAAGCTGAGCAAATCACTGTTACAGCGGGTTCGAGCGCCAGTATTAGTTTCAATCTTAGTGCTACAGGCGAAGATGATGGCGATGACGGCGGCTCTGGTGGCGGTGATGACAACGGTTCAACTGCTGAAGCCAGCTTCACTCTCACTGGGCAAATCACCAAAAAAGCAATCCGTCTCAAGAATTTCAAACAGCGCAATGCAAAACTAACAGTCAGAAACCTTAATCCTGGCACTTCAATCACAGTAAAAGTTTCTACTGACTATCCCGATTTGATTACTTTCCCTAAGGGTGATACTCAGACTTTTAGCAAGAGAAAGAAAAAGTTTGTATTTAGGCTTGCTTCCTACTTTGATTTCTTAGAAGAATTCCCTGGCCTTTCTACAGATGGCAGTGTTGAAATTCCAATTACTGTAGAAGACCAAACTAGTGGCTACACCGATGACAACGAAACCCTCTTGCTGTTCTAAGAAGCAGAATCTTTAGGTCCATCATCAAAATTATTTACAACTACTAAAAAATTTCCTCTCTCTGGGATAGCTTGTCCTATCTGTTCTGTTGAATAACGATGAATACTATCAGGTAGTCTAAAGCCTGCAAAGAAGAATGCTGAAGCGTTCTTAAAATCTCCTAGTTCATAAGCAGCAAAATCAGCCTGAGAAAGCCAGTTAAAAAAGCCTCTGTCATTGTTTTTATCATAGTCACAAGTTGTTTCTCTAAGTCTTCTGTCGATAAATTCACCCTTACCGGCAACTCTAAAGGCTCGCCAGGCTTCATTAATATCAGGTTTAATCACATAACCAGCTGGCAAAGCACCATACAGCCAAGCTTGAAACTCTCGTCTGTCTCTAATAAATTTTGCCTCAAATCTCGCATCTCGGCAGCAAAGCTACCGAGTTTTAATTGCTCGATTTGTCGTTTTCTTCGAAAACGAACCGGCAAAATTGGGGTTCTCTCTCGCCTCATCCAGGGAGCAAGCTCCCTGGTTTTCGGCTACGTTCGAATAAAAACAAGCCCGTCAATCTGATCAAAATTATTCTCAGAAAACAAAGTTAGAGCTGTGGCCAAATCTTCACGAGAGCTAATATGTTTTCTAATCAAGCAAGGGTGCAAATCATAACCTGGACAACAGTGCAAAAGATCTATAACTTGATTACGACTTCTAAATACTGGGCTTAGGTCATTAATTCTGGCTTGAGCAGCTCTATGTTCACAAGCATGCACCTGACAACTTGGAAGATCAAAAGAAAGTGGTATCACCACTGAATTGCTAAACATCTTTCCTTGGTTCCTTACCAGTACTGAGTTTATACTGCTCTCTCCAGCCCCGATCTAGAGCAGCTTCCACGTTCTTGACCCAAATATACTCACCATCAGCATCCTTAGGCTCAGGAGCTTGTGCCATAAAGCAATGTGGTTTCTTGCCTGCTTGATAGCTTACATTAGGACTAATTACTGCAAAGTCACCTGAACTCTTGGAATCACGGAAGGCTCTACCATGGTAATTATGCTCAGCACTAGCATCATCTGTTTTCATTTCAGCATAGTTATCAATTAAGATGTGTGATTCTGGCAAACCATTGAGCTTATTATTACCAGAACCAGCTAATAAATCAATTACATTTGGTGGATATTTACCGGCAACTCCCTGCCCTTCTTCAAACCAAACTGGCTTGCCTGAAAAAATTGCACAGAATTTTTTGAAACAATATTTGGGACAACGAATAAATAAACCATGGAAGAAATTTTTGGTCCGTCCCCAGAAACTCAGATTATCAGGGTGATGCGGGTACCTAATGTAATTGGAGTTTGGTTTACTAATTAAATCATCACGTGAGAGATAGCCAGCACAGTATTTGTGCAAAGCCGGTTCTGATTCAAAAATATCTCTGAGGTAAGGAGTAAGGTCACGTGAGACTACTACATTCTTGTGTCCCATTTCATAACGGCCCTTGAGAATTTCTTCAGCACCTGGACGCAGAACATAGTAGCGCCCTTGCTGAGTTTGCTTAATTTCATAACCTTGCGCTTCTATATCCTTACGCACGCTTTCTTTACGCAAATCGCGCTTGTAAACATCACCAAACAATAAGGTCTCGTCAAGGTCCCAAACCAAAACTTGATTTTCTGGGTCACCCTTATAAGGAATATCTTCTTTGTGCAAAGACTCCAAATCACCACGCTCTGCTGAAATACGTTCAGCACTAGCAGCAGCAGAACTCGGCTTAGCCTGAGTTTGCTGTGTGGCCGCAACCGGTGGATGAGCTTCCACTGGTTTTTTCTTAAATAAGCCTGATAGCATATCAATTTATGGCATAATAGCCACAAATACATTATAGCAATACGCAATACTTATTATTTAAGAAGCGCCGCTCCTTTCATGAAAGAAATTTCCTAGGCAATTAGGGGTTTTTGACTAGAGTCCTTAAACTAAAGATAAACAGCCTTGGTTAATATACGAGAAAGCAAGGTTAAATTTAGTTCTTGCTCTTAATCTAACAAGGGGGAAAATAAAATGATTAAACAAAGGTACTTAATAAGGCTAGTCGTGATTCTGATTACGGCACTGTCATTCATACCAGCGAAGGCCTATGAAGAAGCTAATTATGAGGATGATTATGGAACTGAAGTGGAATCTACAGCGCTAGAGGACATTGGTATTAATTCAGTCACAATTGTTGATGCTGTTTACCATGATGTAACGGTAGTAGAACGCAGTGTTATTAGTCGTGACCATGAAGGTAAAATTCTCAATGATGGTTCATTCATAGTACACGTAGGACCAATCGCTAGCACCGCTGATGTTCTAGAAGCAGTAAAAGAACAGGTATGGGACCTTCACAGCGGCGGTCCTTCTCCTTATTCGGACGGCTGGGTTACTTTCCCTGCTTGCTTAGTTACAGATCATTACGGGTTTGAAACAGAAATGAAGTGTAACTCTCCTGCTGCTAATGTGATCACTACATTATTAGGCGGTTCTTCTGAGAAGCTTTACTTCTTGGAGCTCACTACACCGGGCACAAGTGAAAAATACCGCATTGGTCCTATGACTCTTGATCAAGCAGAATCTGACAAAGCAGATTTAGAATCTGGTAACTTCTAAACTAAAGCAATGCTAAAACAAAAAGCCCCTAATTTGCTTAGGGGCTTTTTAATATCTACCAATATCTACTTTAGACTGCCAATACAGCATCAGGATTAATTTCAAAACTAGGACCCTGAGAGGTACTAATAAAGGTTGATTTGAAGTAAGCACCCTTGGATGAGCTTGGCTTAGACTTCTGAATTTCCTGGATTGCAGCTTGCAAATTCTTCAATAAATCCTCATCTGAGAAATCAGCCTTACCAAACGGCATATGCACTACAGCGCCCGTTTTCTCAGCACGGAAACTAACCTTACCAGCCTGAAGCTCTTTAACAGCTTTGGCTACATCTGGAGTTACAGTACCATCTTTAGGGTTAGGCATAAGTCCTCTTGGACCAAGCACTCTACCCAATTTACCAAGAAGCGGCATGCAGTCAGGGGCAGCGACTAATACATCAAAGTCCATCCAACCCTCTTCCATCTTCTTAACAAGCTCTTCGGTGCCAGCCTCAAAAGCACCAGCGTCCTTGGCTTCTTGCACCTTCTCACCTTTAGCAATAACTGCTACACGCACTGTCTTACCACTGCCTGCTGGTAATGAAACAGAAGCGCGAACCTGCTGGTCATTTGCTTTAGTGTCGATACCCAATTGAGCAGCCAACTCAAAAGTCTGGTTGGCTTTAGAGCCAGTCTCCGAGATGAATTTCTTCAATTCTGTGATCGCTAGTTTAGCGTCTGTTTGACCTTTGAACTCTTCTTTAAGTTCATTGATCTTCTTACGTTTCTTACTTAATTTAGCCATATTCTCCTACCTTTGTTTTGTATAAGTAGTCCGTACGAACTGCTTAGGCTATCTCTTGTTAGGCTGCTATTTCAGCAATAACACCCATACTTCTTGCGGTCCCCGCAATAATTTTCTTCGCCGCATCAATGTCATTTGCATTGAGGTCTGGCATCTTCATCTCTGCAACTTCAGCAAGTTGTGAGTCATTGATCTTACCAACCTTATCCAAGTGTGGAGTTGCTGAACCTTTCTTGAGCTTGATTTTCTTCTTGATTAGTACAGCTGCTGGTGGTTGTTTAAGAATAAAAGTGAATGATCTATCTTCATAAACCGTGATAATAACCGGAATAATGTAGCCGGCTTTGTCCTTAGTGGCATCATTATAAGCCTTACAAAAATCCATGATATTTACACCATACTGACCACAAGCTGGGCCAACTGGCGGCGCCGGATTAGCCTTGCCGGCTTCCAGCTGAAGATTGATATATCCCATGATTTTCTTTGACATAGTAATAGAGCTCCTTGAGCGAGCTATGATTATAGCAAGCAGATGGATGGCGCTATACATAAAAAAAAGATAAACTTGGCAAGGCAAATCGTCAGCCTGGCACTAGGTGAGGACCTTGAACCAGATGGAGATATCAGCACTCGCTATCTAGATCCTGAGCAAATTTGCCAAGCCCAGATTCTCGCCAAAGAAGCTGGAGTGATGTCCTGCTCTTGGCTAGTAGAGCTAATTTTTGAGGAGTATGCCAAATGTCATCCTGAGCCCTCAAGGGCGTCAGGATCTCCCCAAATAAAAATCCTAGTTAAAGACGGCTCCAAATTTAAAGCTGGACAAGTAGTAATCGAAATCCAAGCTAATGCCAGAGCCATACTAGCTTGCGAGCGCAGCATTCTTAATTTCTTGCAGAGACTCTGTGGCATCGCTACTTACTCTAATCGCCTAGTTGAATTAATCCAAGACTATGATTGTGAGCTATTAGACACTCGCAAAACTATGCCTGGTATGCGCGCGCTAGAGAAACAAGCTTTCAAAGACGGTGGTGGTACTAACCATAGATTCAATCTTAGCGACATGATCATGCTCAAAGAAAATCATTTGGCGCTAGCTGGTGCTGATTTGATTTCAGTCATCGAAGAGAGTAAAGAACTTGGCAAAAAAATTGAAGTTGAAATCAATCAGCACAATCTCGATAAACTAGATGCAGTAATTGCAGCTGAGATTGATCAGATCATGCTTGATAACTTTGCTGCAGCTGCAATTCCCAGCATCATTGCAAGCAAAGCAAAACAGTCCAATGCCAAATTTGAAGCCAGTGGAGGCATCAACGAATCACACCTAATTGACTACTCCAAAACAGGAGTTGATTACATCTCAACAAGTATCTGTTTTACTCAAGCTAAAAATATTGATTTATCTATGTTGATTAAATAGCATCAGTTCTTGATGTTTCAATCCAAAGGTCTTCAGCATCATCAAAGACAAAACTAATAGTATCTCTGTTACCAATGACAAATCTTACATTGGAGTTCAGTACCAAGTTACCGCCTGCTTGAAGTGTAACCGTATTGGTGCTATTCAAGCCTCTTAGAATCAAAACCTGACCATCTTTAGAACCATTGGCAATCGAATTCACTGTTACTGGTGCACCATCACCTTGAATCCTCATTAAAGAGCTAGTTGGGCTAATTGAACCACCATCAGCAATTGAAGTATCAGCTGAAGGAGTAAGAGCTAAAATATCGCTTGTTGTAGTGCCAAGGTTAACATCAGTGCCATCATCAATTCCTTGAGCAATGATGTCACCATCAAGTTGACTTACTAAAACTGTTGCATCTGCATCCAAAGCAAGAGCCGTATCCGCCGTTGCTGCTGTTGCTACCTTGCCTTCTACATTTGCTGCTGGTAATGTCGCTGTAGTAATTTGACCAGTGATTTGACTTCCTGGAACCGCCGCAGCTGCAGTCAAAGCAACCGCTGTAACATTATCGATATTAGTACCATCACCATCAAAACTTACAGCATCAACTTCACCATCAACTGTTAGACTTGCTGTTCCAGCAACATCCTTAGTAATTACAATCTCCTCTGCCCTTGTCACACCGGTCATTTCAGGCGCATCTAAAACTGCTTTCTTCAGAATTGATTTTGTTTCTGCTGCTGTATTATCAAACTCTATGTTGCCGGTAACAATTGCATCATCTTGTCCAGCCTCTGGCAAAAAACTTGTTGTGCCAGTCAAACTAGCATCAGTAAAATCACTAGATGCAACTGGTATTGCTTGCCAAGTTGCATTACCATCAGCATCACTTGTCAAAACAAAGTTGTCTTGGGCACCATCTTCAAATTTCAAGGCGCCTGTTACAGTTAAGTCACCTGTTGTAAGCTCACCAATACCAGTAAGTACCGAGTTACTAAATTGAATATTGCCATCAACTGTTGCATTAGAAAAACTTATATCATCACTTAAAGTAGGATTACTAAGTGTCACATTATCAATAGTCTGTCCACCTAAACTTCCCGCTGCGTTTGGCACTGCGCGCCATTCTGCAAAACCTTGTGAATCAACTGTCAAAACAAAGTTATCAGTTGAGCCACCGGTAACACCATTGGTAAACTTCAAACGACCGCCAACCTCAAGTGTGCCAGGGAAAAATTCGCCACCATCCCCTGTTGGGATAGCTTGGGCCGCCGGCACCAGGGCCAACAAACTCAACATAACGACTAGTGATCTAAATAATTTCATGGGCTAAGTCCTACCTATATAAACTAGACCCAATGGAGGTTAAGCTCAGGTAAACTACCTAGTCCATATAATATGAAATTGCTTTAATCTTCAAAAACTACGTGCTTTGGCTCTTCTTCATCACCCTCAAAAACCCCATCTTGATTAGCTTGGTACATAAAATAGCCTGCCAAAACCATAAATGCCACACAAATTAGGCCTGGTCCCAGCCAAATCCAGGCTCCCGCTTGATTTAATACACAGTTTGGGCACATATGGTTAAGTATACATCTAATAGTAGAGATTTACTATTTTAAGCAAATGGTCGCTTCGCTCCCTGCGTATGGCTCCGCCTGTTGTCAGCAGCGAAGCATTTGCAGGAAGTGAAGCGACCATACGCCCTCAACACAATTGGTATAATACATACACATTATGAACGAATCTTTCATGGAAACTCTAGGCTTACCTGATTCGCTGACCAAGCTAACAGCAGATGATAGTAAACAAATAAAGATTTTTTCGGGTAGAGCAAACCCACTGCTAAGTAAGGAAATCGCCAAAGAACTAGGATTAGAACTTGGCAAAATCAAAATCAAACCCTTTGCTGATGGTGAGCTTTATGTCCAAGTCCAAGAAAGTGTCCGTGGTTGCGAAGTATTTTTGGTGCAACCAACTCACCCTCCAGTTAACGAAAATCTAGTTGAATTATTGATCATTATTGATGCGCTGCGCCGCGCTTCTGCCAAAACCATTAACGTGGTGATGCCATATTTTGGTTATGCTAGGCAAGACCGCAAAGCTGCTGGTAGAGAGCCTATCACCTCTAAACTAGTCGCTAAGATGATTAGCGAAGCGGGTGCTGATAGAGTACTCACTCTAGACTTGCACTCTGAACAAATCATTGGTTTCTTTGATACTTTGGTTGATCATGTGCGCGCAATGCCGGTATTGAATGATTACATCAAACGCTTTATTGGCCTTGATAATTTGGTTATTGTTTCGCCTGATGTTGGTGGTGTAGCTCGTGCTCGTGGCTTTGCTAAACGCCTTGGTGATGCGCCTATTGCAATCGTTGATAAACGCCGTTCTTATGACAAACAAAACGTAGTTGAAGTAATGAATGTAATTGGTGATGTCAAAGATAAAGTAGCGATTATAGTTGATGATCTAGTTGATACAGCAGGCACTGTCTGCAAAGCAGCTGAATTGATCAAATCACAAGGGGCTACCAAAGTTTTTGCCTGTGCGACTCACGGCGTGCTCTCTGGTCCAGCCTACGAACGCATTGAAAACTCGGTAATTGAAGAATTCATTATTAGTAACTCAATCCCACTTAATCCAGTTTGGATTCAATCTAAGAAAATGAAGCAAGTTTCGGTAGCTCCATTCTTAGCTGAAGCTTGCAAGCGAATCTACACTGGTGATTCTGTTTCTGGTTTATTTGATTAACCATATAGGCGTTTATTAAGTTCTTTACTTTCCCCAGGGTCAGTACCATTAGCAGACATTGATGCATTTAAGTCCCTAAACATTTGACCTATTCTTCTCTTCAAAGGGGATAAAGTGCTAGTTTGAACAAATTGGTTTTCGCTGGTATTAATACCCATACGCTTATTAAAATCTCTAATAGGGTTACTACGACGGATATCTCCTCCGCCATCATTATTACCTGCTCCCCATATTCTACTCTTAGCCATTTGTTTAAGCTTACTAGGCTAAAATTAAGGACTGGTTAAAGATGCAAAAATATCAGGACCAAATTCGTCAAATTGCCTTAGAAATTGGCTTCAATGAAGTTAGTTTTGTTGATGCGCGTCCACTACTAGAATCAGAACAGCATTTTCTCAAATGGCGGGAGCAAGGCTTTGCTGCTGATATGAATTACTTACTCAAAGATGATCCTATCAATGCAAGGCCGCAAGAGCTAATAAAGGAAGCTAAATCTTTGATCATGCTCACCGCTAATTACTATAGTCCTTGCCCGCCACGCCCTTCAGCACAACACGGACGCATTGCCGCCTATGCTGTTGGGCTTGATTACCATAAAGTCTTGCGCAAAAAAATCCAAGAACTAATTAATCATCCCGACTTGGTTGATTTATTTGCCAAATCAAAATTCTTCACTGACTCAGTGCCATTGTTAGAAAAATCTTTTGCCCGCAAAGCAGGACTGGGTTTCCGTGGCAAAAATACTTTGCTAATTTCTAGAGAGACTGGTAGTTTCAATTTTATTTGCGAGATACTCACAGACCTAGAATTATCCGGTCATTGCGAGCAGCGCGAAGCAATCCAATGCAAAGATTCAGCCAATGCATTAGATTGCTTCGTCAGGACGGGGCTCCCTGTCACCACCAGGGCAACTCAATTGTTGGCAACCCTGAATCCTCGCAATGATATTGAGTGTGCTCAATGCACTCGCTGTATAGATATCTGTCCTACCAATGCCCTACCAGATCCTTATCAATTAGATTCGCGTAAATGTATCAGCTACCATACTATAGAGAATCGAGGAGAAATCCCTGAAGAACTAGCTCAAAATTTTGGTGAGTGGTTTTTTGGCTGTGATCTTTGCCAGACAATTTGTCCCTATAACCGCCGTCATTGCGAGCAGGGCAAAGCAATCCAGACCTTCCCAGAATTCAAAGCAGAATCTGGATTTGGTCATTGGATCTATCTACCAGAGATTCTAGATTTAGAACTAGGCGCACAGCCTAGTCCCCACGCGCTAACCAAAGCTCTTGAATCTCATAAATTCATCGATCCCAAAGCATTGACTACTATCAAAAAATACCTTGCTAAAAAATCTGAACTTAGAGAAGAAGATTTAGACCATATTTTTCAAATCAAATTTGCTCGCACACCATTACTAAGACCTAAGCGTCTGGGCTTGATTCGCAACGCTAAAATCGTATTAAATAATGCCAACCAAGCCGTAGTCAGCTAATTTAGATTGAGCAGACGGAGATCTCATAAAATCAATCACCTTAGCAACTTCGTCAGCAATTGGTCCAGCAGTCACCAAATAAAGGTAACGAGTCAATGGATACTCACCGCGTTTAACTGTATCAGCATTAATCTCAGACTGATTATTAAGCGGGCTAGTGCCACTCTCATCAAAAATCGAAGAAACTTTAAGTACTTTAACCAAATTAGAGCCTTTGACTGCACTCAAACTAGCAAAACCAATAGCATCAGGATCAGCTGCAACCAAATCCATCATTTGAATCGGATTATAAACGTGAATCACATCAGAATTTACTGGCTGCATATACATCACCCTATCCATAAAAAATGCATAAGTACCACTTTGTTTAGACAAACAAAACTTATTGATTGGATATTTATAAGCGGAGTAATCTACTTGACGCCATTCCTTGACTTGTCCTGAATAAATTTGCTTTAATTGATCAACTGAGATCACATCTATTGGATTAGATTTATTTACAAAAACTACCACTGAATCAAGAGCAACCTTGTGATCAACAATTGGTCTTCCTTCTTTGATAGCTCGCTTGCGCTCATCAGCACCTGGTAGTTTAGAACTTGCTGCTAAATTAACCTTGCCATTAATCAATTGATCAACCGCTTCACCACTATCACCACCCTGAACATTTAAAGCAATTTCTGGATGCTTGGCTTTAAACAAAGATTGATTGTCTCGCAAAAGGTTCAAAAGTGAATTAGTACCAAAAACCTCAAGCTCCTTACCCAGCTTAGCTCTCTTAACCGAGCTAAGTTCTCTGTCTGACCGGTATTCTTTAACAAGGCTTGTAACCCGAGTCGCTGATTTATCAAAGAAAAAATTATAAACAGTGAAACCTGCTACCACCACCAAAGTTAGAAACATCAATGGCGCCACCAAACCTAATGAGCGAGGCTTAGTCTCAGCCCTCCCATCTTGTATTCTGACTTTAGGTTTCGCTTTGGCTTTAGCTTGTGGTACTGCTTGTCTATAATCCTTACGTGATAAATTAGAAAGAAGGTAATCGATACCCTTTTGTAGATAACGATTAGTATTACTCTGTCCAAAATCCCGAAAATTCTTTGTCTC
>JAPPOW010000001.1 GCA_028817775.1 Candidatus Melainabacteria bacterium
ATTATCTAACTTGTATTACAATATATTGTGTTCACATAGAGGTGGAGAAACAAGGAGATATATAAAATGATCGATAGACTATTAAGAAACCCACTAGAAGATTTAAAATTAGCGGCCGCAGGGGATGAAGGTGCAGACGCTGCTGGTGGCGCTGGTGCTGAGAAACCGGCAGAAGAGCCTGATGCAGATGCGCTTATGGCTCAATTTGCGTCTTCTTTACCAGAGGCAGACAGAGCAGCACTTGAAGGGCTTAGCGCTGCAGTTGAAAAAGATGAAGCTGATTTTACGGAAGCAGAAGCTCCTCCAGAAGAGCCAGTGAGAAAATTTGAAATTAGTACTGAAGTAAAAGATGCTATGCCTGTTAATGTTTCAGAGACAGTGACTCACGCACTTTCTTTATTAGATGAAAGTACACAAGGTGAGCTGATTCTAGCTTTTGATGGCAAGGGACGTGAATTAGCTACTGCAATTGAAGATCTTGATCAAGGTCTTGATCATGATGCTCCAACAGCAGCTGAGATTATGAAACGTAAAGCAAAGGCTGATAGACATGGTTTGACTTTGGCTCAACTTAGTACTGTTACTGCACTAGCTCAGCAGGCAGGTATACGATTCAATGATGCTTTATTCCTTGTGAGAAATGTTAATGAATTTATGCTTGATGAATATGGTAATGCTGCTGGCTCAGAGGTTTCTGGTAGAGTTAATTCTGTTAGAGTTCGTGACGACGGTAGAAGAGTGGTAAATTCTACAGCAGTTGACGATGATACTCCTATTACAGCAACCTTTAACCTTAGAGACATTGTTGGTGCAGGCGAGCATAATTATAGAGCAATGGTTGCTCGTGCTAGGGAATTAGCTAGTGGTGATGGAGCAGCAAGATCTATTAGTATTGGCCAATTGCGTCAGGTAGAGGCTTAATAAGCTAAACAAAAGGAAAACTGAAGGTGGATGCAGCAAGACTAAATCCTTTGATCGATATTGGAATCTCTCCACAATTTGTGGAGAGGTTCAGAGTCGGTTCCAAGACCTTCAACACCCAAGCTTTGCATTCAGCTCTCAAGCGAACTGTCAATGCGATGAATCACCATGCTCACCCAGATTACAATGGTGAGATCAAACCCACTAAAGATCAGCAGCAAGAAGCTACCAGGCTCAATAGCCTTATAGCTGCACTTAAACCTGATCAACTAGATTCTCATATTAGAGATTTGATACAAAGAAATCCTGTCACGCAAAATTTACAAAGAGTAATGGAGTTTGCTACTAGTTTAAGTCAAAGACTTGAAGCGAGCAAGAATAATTTTGCTGAAATGGTAGCCAATATTTTTACTGGTGAGCATGCTTTGAATAAGGTTAATGCCAAGCCAGCAAGAATTTGTGTCCAGACTAATCCACAACCAACAGAAGAAGCTATCGGTCAGCCAGCAGTCTACGACAAGGGACGTAAAGTTTTTTATCATAGGGATAGTGACGATAGTAGCCGTGTAATTGCTTTAGATTTTAGAGATATAGCAATTGATGCTAAGGGCAAGGTTAGTACAACTAAACTCAAAGCCCCTGAAATTAAAAGTCATAAACGAGCAGCTAGTGGTTTGAAGATCCCTAAGGGCAAGCCAAGGCAAGGTACTTGGATTATTGATGATGAGTATGAAACTATGAGTGGTGCCAATGGTAAGATGACTTTCGGTACTGAAGCTAGAGCTAGCACTTTGCCAATTAGAATTGTAGGTAGCGTCGATCTTGAAGCTTTCTACAAAGCGAATGAAGATCATGAACCAGTGGCTGGTTGTATAGAGTTTGATGCTGATTCCGCTGATGCTCAAACAAGTAAATTTAAATTCCCTTATTATTCAAGTTTTGATCTTGCTAGTGCACCAGAGATGCTCAGCCAATTGACTACTGATATCAAAGCTGGTAATTACTTAGTTGCAGTGCGTGATGATGTCGCTGCTGATTCTGCAGAAGCTAAGGAATTCTTTGTCTTAGGCAAGGTCAAGGGTTATCATGCAACAGCGTAGTGAGAAGCAATCATGCCATTTGAAGCACAAAATTGGATTACAGATCTTGGCGTAGACCCAGTCTTTCTCCAGACTAATCCCTTTACTCCCAAAAAATTACTTGACTATTTAGCTGCTGTGGCTAAGTTACAACAGCGTTTTTTTCATCCTGATAGATGGGAACACGAAGGCTTGAGTGCTAGAGATTCAGCTCAAATTAGAGCTCTCTTTGATAGAGCTAAAGAATTAAACCAAGAAACATTGCCAGAGGCTGAAGCAGTTACAGCACAAGAGCATCTCAATACTGCAATAGGGCCGAATGCTAAGCTCCAGCGAGCACTAGAGTTTGCGCAATTGAAAGTTGAAGAAGCTAGTCATGAACATCAGCTCAATACTAGATTGGAACATAACTATGTTGATATGCTGAAGCGAACGGCTGCTACAACAAAGTCCCTAGTTGATTTTGGTTAAAGAAAGAAACTAGCTATATTTAATCGCAGTGATACCAGGAATAAAATATATGAACTTGAGCTCGGTGCTCGTAAACTTAAGTTGAGGTCACTACAACTTGTACATTTTAATGATAGGGACGAATATCTTGCAGCTATTGCTAAGAAGCATTGGGGACTTTCAAATCCTAATCATCATCCAGGAGCACAAGGTTACAAGG
>JAPPOW010000067.1 GCA_028817775.1 Candidatus Melainabacteria bacterium
TCTTCGTATTTCATTTCTATAATTCACTATTTTTAGTGAATTATAGAAATATTATACCCTATTTACCATATATTTCTCTAATTTAGGCTTTTTAATGATTTACGGAAACAAAAATAATCCTAAAAAACCTTATTTTAAGCCAATCTATAGCTAAAATTATAGACCTTATGGCATCAAAGAAAGGTGTAGGTAGTACTAAGAACGGAAGAGACTCAGAGTCCAAGCGACTAGGTGTTAAGCGTTATGCTGGCCAGCAAGTTATCCCTGGTAATATTCTCGTTCGCCAAAGAGGTACTAAGTTCCATGCCGGTAATGGTGTTCGTCGTGGTGGTGATGATACTTTGTATGCTGTGACTGAAGGTCAAGTTGAATTCCAAAAACGACAAGGACGTAAGTACGTAGCGGTAGTGGCCTAAGGAGGTCCTGACGTCAGACCTACGGTCTTCCTCAGGATGACACTTCTGGTTTCTGCTCAGCCATTGAAATTTTCTTACTAAAAGCAATACTCAGTCCCGGAAGGGATGCGATTAGTGTTGCCACAAAAGCAATAAAGCCAATTGCTAGTCCCTTGTCGGCACTAATACCAAGAAAACCAAGCAAGTAGACATAGCTTGCTTCTTTGGCACCAACCCCTTTGACGGCAGGAATAACAAAGCTGGCTAGAGTAGCTGCCGGAGTCATAAGTAACCAATACCAAGCCGGGATCTCATGGATTGCAACTCCTAATGCATAAGCTGAACAGACATTGCCAGCAAGCAAGAACATATGAGTGATAAAGGTCCAGATGATCACTGTGCGTAGACTACGACTGCATTTGGTATATTCTTGCACTGCGTAATTGAATTTTTGTACTATGCCCCACGGGATTTTGGACCAGAGTTTATAACTTACTATTCCAACTATTAAACCAGCGAAGGTCAGTAATAGTAGTGCTTTGATTTCTTGACTTAGAGCGCCGCGAATTTGTGAGAACTCCATGATTAGTAAACCAAAAGGAATCATACAAAACATCACCGCAAACCCAAAAAATCTTTCTGCAACGATGGTGCTTGCTGCCTTCAGCCATGATTTATCCTTACGCCCTAGATCATAGGCTCTGATTGCATCTCCGCCAAAATTGGATGGCAAGAAATTATTAGCAAACATCGCTTCAAAATACATGCGAATTGCTTTGAATAAACTGAAATCATAATCAAGTAAGCGTGCTAGTGTCCACCAACGATAAGCATTGGTAAAAGTTGTTGCCATAAACATGATAGTTGTTGCTACAAACCATTTGATATCGGTTCCTTGAATGGCCTTCCAGGTTTTGATCAAGTCAAGGTCAGCGACTTTGACCAGTAGATAAATTAGTCCCCCTGTTACTAATACCTTTAGAATTAAAGCAAGAAGTTTTTTGTTCATCGTCATCCTGAGGGAGCGTAGCGACTGTAAGGATCTCCCTATGCATCCTCCAGGTAGAGTGTTGGGTTCTGTGGTTTTCCTTTGGATCTCACTTCAAAGTGTAAATGTGGTCCAGTTGCATAGCCGGTGGCTCCTTCTCTGCCAACTACTTTTCCTTGCTTGATACGTTGACCAACTTTGACATCGATTCTATCAAGGTGAGCATAGAGAGTTGAGTAGCCTTTGGAATGATCGACGATGACTACTCTGCCGTAACCACCGTACCAGCCGGCATAGATCACTAGTCCGCCTTCTGAGGCTTTGACTTGGGTGCCGCGTGGGGCTGCCAAGTCGATACCACTATGCATACTGCGCACACCAAAAATTGGGTGACGGCGCGGTCCAAATGGTGAAGTGATTCTAGCCTTGACTGGGTATTTGAAGCTACCAGTAGCATCAGGGTTGTCTAATTTACCGCCTGAAAGCTCAGTAATCTTGTAGATAAGTTTGATAGATTCACGCTCTAATTGACGTTCTGATTCTTCGTAGATCTTGGTTTCTTCTTTGAGTTTAGCTAGGATTTTACCTTGGGCATTCTTTTGTTTGGCAATATCATGTTCTATACCTTGCAAGCGGCTAGTGATTTTCTCAATCTTAGCTGCTTCTTCAGAAAGCATACCCTTATATTTTTTGATATTTTCAGTTTGATCCATCAAGGCATCAATAACTTGTTTGTCGTATTCCATTACCCGGCGTTGGTAGTAGATATGATCAAGGTAGTCTGTGGCACTTGGTGAGTTGATTAGTCCGTCTATCACTTTGACACGGTTTTGTTTGTAGACCGCAAGTACTCGTTTTTTGGCTTCTTCTTCAAGGTCGTATTTGTGATCTTCAATTTCTTCAAGTCTATCTTTGGTACGTTGCCAAGCCGCTTGGTTACTTTTGAGATATTTGCGGTTAAGATCTAATTCATTCTGGGCTTTGCGTAATTTACGTTTGATACTATTGAGTTTGTCTGAAGCATAGGCTTCTTTGAGCCGAGCTTCTTTGAGTTTACTTGCTAGGTTGGATTTCTTTTTATTGAGGTCCTCAAGGATCTCTTGTTTTTCGTGAAGACTCATTTTCTTCTTGGCAAATAGCGGCAAGAATGCCGTCGCTAAGAAGCTGAGCAGCATCAGCCAGATTATAAGTTTAGTAATAGGAAATTTTTTCTTACGAGCCATTCCAGAATTTGTGACGACACTGTCATTCTGAGGAGCGCAGCGACGTCAGAATCCCTATTATAT
>JAPPOW010000207.1 GCA_028817775.1 Candidatus Melainabacteria bacterium
ATTGAAGGCAATACTTGAAGATAGTTCTAAATTACAAATTATTCAAAACGCTAAGTTTGAACATGAATTGTTTAGAGCTGTTGGTGTTCAAAATCATAGTAATTTCTTTGATACTATGCTTGCTAGTTATGTCTATAATCCAGCTAATAAACATGGTTTGAAGCAACAGTCTAAGCGCGTGCTTGGTTTACGTATGACTGAGATCGAGGAGCTGATTGGCACTGGGCGTAAGCAAATCACCATTGATGCTGCTCCGCTTGATCAAGTAGCCAATTATGCAGTGGCTGATGCCTACATTACTTACAAGCTCTACCAGCACTACCAGGGCAAGATGGATGAGCGTGAATTTAAACTCTTGAATGAACTTGAATTTCCACTAGTTGAGGTCTTGGTGGATCTTGAACTTGCTGGAGTTAAATTGGATACAGAGTTTTTGCAAGAACTTAGTATTGATATTCATAAGAAGATTGACAAGGTGCAAGCAGAAATTCATAAGCTTGCTGGGCAGGAGTTTAATATCTCTTCGCCAAAACAATTAAGCGATGTTTTCTTTGATACTATGGGCTTGCCAAAAGTCGGCAAGAAAACTAAATCTGGTGGTTACTCGACAGCAATGTCAGCGCTTGAAACTATTTTGCATGATTATGAATTAGATGCTGAACAAGAAGGGATTATTCGCAATGTCATTGAATACCGCACTCTGACTAAACTAGCTTCAACTTATATTGATAACTTGCCTGGTTTGGTGGATAAATCTACTGGGCGTTTGCATTCAGACTTTAATCAAGTTGGTACTGCTACCGGGCGTCTTAGTTCTAGTAATCCTAATTTGCAAAATATTCCAATTCGTTCTGACTATGGTCGTCAAATCCGTAAGGCTTTTGTGCCAGTGGATGATGACTATGTCATAGTCAGCGCTGATTATTCACAGATTGAACTTAGGGTGCTGGCGCATATGGCAGAGGCTGAAGCTTTGCTTGAAGCATTCAATAATGATCAGGATATTCATAAGCGCACTGCTATGGAGATCTTTGGTATTAGTGCTGATGAAGTTGATGGTGACAAACGTCGTATTGGTAAGACTCTCAACTTTGCACTGATTTATATGCAAGGACCTTTTGCTACTGCTAAGCAATTAGACATCACTATGTCAGAAGCTAAGCAGTTTATTGCTAAGTATTTTACGGCCTTTCCTAGTATCAAACCTTTTATGGATGATTCTTTGGATGCTGCTCATGATAAGGAGTTTACAGAGACTTTATTTGGTCGCCGCCGTTACTTCCGTAATATCAATAGTCCAAACAAGATTTTGAGTAAAGAGGAAGAACGCCAAGCATTCAATGCTGCTCTGCAAGGTACAGCTGCAGACATCATGAAACTAGCCATGATTAATTTGCACAAAAAACTTGCTGGATACAAGACTAGAATTATTCTTCAAGTGCATGATGAACTGGTGCTTGAAGTGCATAAGTCTGAGCTTGAAGAAATTCAGAAATTAGTGCAAGAAGAAATGTCTCAAGCTTACAAACTTAAAGTACCACTCAAGGTTGATATAGCTGCAGGTGCTAACTGGCTGGATGCTAAGTAGCGTTGCGAGCTTGCTGAGTAGCTATAAAGAAGCGATCTAGTGTTTTGCCGCAAGATCTTAGGCTGTCAGGAGCGTTGAGCCTATCTGCGCTAAGATTCCATGAGTAAAACTTGCGTTCTGGATAATTATTGACATCGTCATAAGCAATACAAGCCGTTGGCATTGATGTTTGACCCTGGTCTTTAGCCTCCGCTTGCCAGTTTTGTTCAGGTACAGCAGCTGGGTTTAGAAGCTCTAGATTGGCAGTTCTGGCATTGCCTTCCAGACTAAGTTTATATTTGCTATCACCAAATATACTGCGATGATAATTAGCTCTACTTAGAATAATATTACCAATGCCAGCTAAGCGAAGCTGGATATTGAGCGGTCCAGCAGTGCCGTCGGTTTCCCCGACGACTGATAAATTTAGACCTGGTTCAATGTCTAAACCTTTATGATTGACTTGCTCTGAGATTGCTATTGCTTCAGTGCTCGGTTTGTACTCAGGATCTGATTGATCACTCACACTGATATTAAAAATATCCTCAACTGTGTTTATTAGCATTTGCCCTAAGTTGGTTAGAAACTCAGTGACTTGTTCAACGGTTTCGATAGTCTGACGAGATCCTGTCGTGTTTTCAATAAAATCATCAATGTCATTGGGAAGTCTTCCTAGCAGTTCAGTTTCTCTAAATTGAATTCCAGTCCTAGCTAAGCTAGTTGCAAGTTCTTTGTTTCTGTCGATTAATTCTTGATGATATTTACCTTGCTCAGCCTCGCCTAATGCTGTTTGAGTTCTTGCTGCTGCTGCATTAAGTATACTGAGCTCTTGGTTAAGACTAAGTGTTCTGCTATGGACTAGTTCTTCTCTTAAATCATTGACTGGCATAGCTGGATATTGTAGCAATAATTGCTACTTAATAACAACCAGTCGTATTGACAGCGCGATCAAGATAATGTTAATATTTTGGCTTAGCTTAGGGACTTGCTTGTGTCAATTACCATTCACGATCCTGAATTAAAAGAGCGAGTTGCTGATTTTAGTTCTTTGCTCCAGCCCTTTACTTTGGAGATTCTTGCTGAATTAAAAAAAGAGCTCCCTCAGCTTTTAGCAAAAATTGATCTTGATGAACTTGGTTCTCCGATACAAGTTTCTAGTTTCTATTCGGGGAGTTTGAAAACAGCCTATGATTCAGTATGGGGTTCCTTAAGACCTGAGCAACGAACTAAAATTCATACAGGTTTTTATGACCATGCGAATAGATACCATAGAGAACAAAGTAGTTCGAATGCTGCAATTGCACGTGTTAAGGAGATAATGCTTTTGGGCTTTGAGAATCCATTACGGATCCTGACATATTTCCACTTGCTAAATTCCATACTAGAGATTTATGGTTATGAGATAGATCAAGAGGCAGTTTTCAAAGCTATTACCAAATTGCCACGACCTGAGTGTTTTGGAGCAATGAGTTTTTCTGGTATTATGCACCATTTTGATGCAGATATGGCTTTTGTAAATAAGCAAAATCTTGAAAGTTTAAATTCAGAACTTGCTCAAGGGCGCAAGGTTCAATGTCCAGCACTGAATCTAGATGTACTAAGGCAAGTGCGAGATATAGTTTTCACCTTAATGGATGCTGCAAAGGAGCAAGAGCCACAAAAATATCAAACCCTTTTAAATGAGACTTTTTTACTTGGGGCTGATAATGGCGGACGTGATCCTAGATACTTAGAGCAGTTCTTAGAGCTTGAGAATAATCCTTTTTTAAAGCTTCGTCTTTAATGAGATTATTGAGGGCTACTCAAAATCAAAGCCTTGAGATCTATCTAAACTGAAATCAGATGCTTTTACATCTTTGAGAAATTCTTTAAATTCTTTACGTGCTTCAGGATCAGTGATTGGTTCAATCTCTTCTTCACAATCATGGAGAGCTTCAAGTTCATCACAAACTGCTTCAAGAATTTTTTCAGAGACAAAAATTGATGCTTCCATTCTTAAGGCTACTGAGATAGCATCACTTGGTCTAGCATCGATTGCTAATTGCTGACCATTTTTGTCAATTAAAATTAATGAAGCAAAGAAGGTAGAATCCTCATAAGAATTGATTTCCACTGAATCAACCTCTGCTTCAAGTGAGTCAATCATATCAACCATCAGGTCATGAGTCATTGGACGCTCTGTCTCTGCACCAGTGAGCCCGCGAGCAATAGCTTGCGCTTCAGCTTGGCCAATCCAAATCGGCAAAGTATACTCGCGCTCGTTATCATTGAGGATGACTAGCGGGATGTTTGTTCTTACATCTAGGGCAACGCCCGTGACAAACATTTCTTTCATGCATGATTTATACCACCCTCAATTTCTTGTAATCTCGGCTCTATGAGCGATGTAGATAATTGATAACTGTCATCCTGAGGAGCATAGCGACGTCAGGATCCCACTATAAAAGCAAAGAGATCCTGACGGTCGTTCCACTCCCTCAGGATGACAGTTGGACAACTTTTACCAAAGCCCCAGCCTTATTATAGGTTTCTTGCAGTTCAGACTCTGGTAGAGAATCAGCCACTACACCAGCTCCAGCCTGCAGGGAGACTGAGTTTGCTTCAATTACCATGGTTCTTATCATGATTGCCACATCCACCATTCCATCTAGTCCAAAGTAACCAATTCCCCCGCCATAAAGCCCTCTAGCTTCCTGCTCCAGCTTAGCAATAATCTTGAGCGCTTCCACTTTAGGAGCGCCACTGAGAGTGCCTGCAGGGAAACAAGCTTTGAATAATTCAATACCAGACTTATAGCCATACTTAGTCTCAAGCTTACCAATCACTGAACTAACTATATGCAAGACATGTGAATATTTTTCCACAATCATATTCTGAGCAAGCTTAATTGAACCCTGCTGGCAAACTCTTCCCAAATCATTACGAGCTAGATCAATCAACATTACATGTTCTGCTCTTTCTTTCTCATCAGCCAATAATTGTGCTGCCAGCTCCTTGTCTTCAGCAGCTGTCTTGCCGCGCTTATAAGTGCCAGCGATTGGTCTGACTTCAGCCATACCTTGATCAGACTTAACTATCATCTCAGGTGAGGAACCAACTAAAGAAACTGAGCTAGATTCAAGTTCTAAGTTATAGAGAAATAAATATGGAGAAGGATTTACAGTGCGTAAGATGCGGTATGCTTTGAGCGGATCTATGCTTAGTTCTTTGTCCAAACGATGGGAGAGTACAGCTTGGAAAATATCACCTTCAAGAATATGTTCTTTGGCTTGCTCAACAGTTGATTTGAACTCTTCTTCACCAGTATTAGATTTGAAACCTGCTGATAGAGGATTATTGCTTGGGCTATTTAAATCCATGTCTAACTGTTCTAAATTAGCAGGCTGCTTCATCAAAGCCTGCAGCTCTTCAAGTTCTTTGATACTCTCCTGGTACTGCTCCTCTAAGTTCTCAGCAACTTTGCTATTAACTATGAGATAAATTTTTTGGCTAACGCGATCAAAAACTACCAGTGAGCCAACCAGTAATAAATAGGCTTCTGGAAATTTAGATCTTTGCATTTCAAGGCTTGGCTCAATATACTTAACTGTCTCAAAACTAAAGTAACCAACATAGCCTTGGTGAAAAAATGGCAAATCCTGAGTGCTTGGACTTTTGCCTTGATTAATCTCATCGAATTTGCTAGAAAGCTTGGTGTAAGGATCCTTTTCATAGCTCACCAATTTTTCAAGTGCCTTGAATCCAATAAAGCTATAGCGACCAATTCTCTCACCACCAATTACTGATTCAAACAAAAAAGCATCCTTGGAATGAGGCTTAAGCTTGGAGTAAATAGATACTGGTGTATCAAGGTCAGCAACTAGTTCGATATGGTTACTGACTATTGCTTGCTTAGAAGCTAATTCTTTGAACTGGTCTAAACTAAGCATGGGCTTTTTTCTCTTGGACTATTTGAGCATGATAAAGTAGCCTGACTGTATCACGGCGGATATCAGCTAGCAAGGTATCAAACATATCAAAACTTTCTTTTTTGTATTCAATCAATGGGTCTTTTTGTCCATAACCTTGTAAATGAATTCCTTCTTTAAGCGAGTCCATGGCATGGATATGACCAACCCACTTAGAGTCAATCACATGCAGCATAATTTGCCGTTCAGCTTCACGCAAAATCTCAGGACCACAGCCTATTTCTTTGTCGCTATAAAGTTTATTAGCTGATTCTTTGACTTGGTGCATCAAGGCATCAAAGCCTGAGTCAGCATAGCTATCTATCTCTTCTAGAGCTTCAAGCACTGCTGGAGTGAAATCGGCTTCAAGTTGCTGCCAGATTGCTTTGATAGGACTAAGTCCTTGAGAGTCATCATACCAAAGCTCCTTAGGACTGTTGGGGTTGATGTGCGAGTAAATTAGATCATCAATATGACCATTAATCATTTCAAGTACATGTTCATGAATATCTTCGCCTTCAAGGATTTGACGGCGCTCACGGTAAATTACTTCACGTTGAGTGTTGAGTACATCATCGTACTGCAGTACATGCTTACGCAGATCGAAATTGTGTGATTCGACTTTCTTTTGAGAGCCATTGATGGTACGAGTGATTACACCAGCCTCAATTGGTAGGTCATCGTCAGCATTGAGCATGTTCATGATTGAGATTACTTTCTCACCACCAAAGATGCGCATTAAATTATCTTCCAAAGAAAGATAGAAGCGTGACTGACCCGGATCACCTTGACGAGCACAACGACCGCGTAACTGATTATCAATACGACGGCTTTCGTGACGCTCACTGCCAATGACATAAAGCCCACCCTGTTCTAGTACGTGCTTTTGAGCTTCTAGATTGACTTCGTTATAAGCAGGCTCATCAGGATTGCTAGATTTGTGCCCGCCCAAAATAATGTCAGTACCACGACCAGCCATATTGGTAGCAATGGTAATAGCACCAGGTTTACCAGCTTCTCTCACTATCTGGGCTTCTTTTTGGTGATGCTTAGCGTTGAGTACATTGACCTTGGTTTTTTTGTCGCGAATAAAATCAAGTACTTTGATAACAGCTTCAAAGCTATCTATGGCAAAGACTATATCTTCATTTGGGTTTTTGAAGGCATTGCGCAAAAATTCAATTAGACCAGCTGCTGATTTCTTGGAGAGTTTGCCAGCTTGGTCCAATAATTTTGTGTGTTCGGCACTTAGATCAACCTTGTTTGACTTGAGTATATTCATTAACCTGCCAAGTCTAAAATTGAGTACATTGAGTGCATACTTTGGTTTAGTAAGTAATTGAGCTAGGTACTCAGATTTCTCAATACTGGTAGTACCAACTAATACAGGAGTGCCGCGCTCATTAGCCTGGGCTATATCTTCGGCGATAGCAAAATATTTTGAGGCTTCAGTTTTGTAAACAACGTCATTGAGATCAAGCCGAGCGCATGGTTTATTAGTAGGGATAGACAAAACTCCTAGGCTATAGATTTTCTCAAACTCTTCAGCCTCAGTCATAGCAGTGCCAGTCATGCCGGCAAGTTTAGGGTAAAGTCTAAACAAGTTCTGGAAAGTGATGCTTGCCATGGTTAGAGTTTCCTCTTGAATGGCAACTCCTTCTTTAGCTTCAATGGCTTGATGCAAACCATCGGACCAGCGGCGTCCTTCCATTAGTCGTCCAGTGAACTCATCTACAATAATGATTTCTTTTTTTCCAGACTTTTCGGATTTGCCGACGACATAATCAGTGTCACGCACAAATAATTCTTTGGCACGCAAAGCTTGAATTAAGTGGTGAGCGAGATTGAGCTCTGGATCCCAAAGATCTTTGACTTTGAGCACTTCTTCGGCTTTGTGAATACCAAAGTCAGTAAGAATAACGTTCTTGGCTTTCTCATCTAGGTAGTAATGAGAATCCATTGATTTATCCTTCTCATCAGTTCCGCATTTGAGTTGCTTAGCCACCTTGGTCATAGCTTGATAGATTTGATTTTTTTGGCTATCTGGTAAGCCACTGATAATCAGTGGTGTACGCGCTTCATCAATCAGGATAGAGTCAACCTCATCGACAATTGCCATAAAGTAATCACGCTGTACGCAATCCTGCAGATCAGTTTCCATATTGTCACGCAGGTAATCAAAACCAAACTCATTATTGGTACCGTAAGTAATATCAGAATTATAAGCTTCTTGGCGGTCCTGTGGATCTTTCTTAGCAGAGACAATCAAGCCTGTGCTCAAACCAAGAAAGTTATAGAGTTTACCCATCCACTCTGAGTCACGCTTGGCTAGGTAATCATTGACGGTAACAACGTGAACTCCACGTCCAGTTAGAGCATTGAGGTAGGCGGGCAAAGTACAAACCAAAGTTTTACCTTCACCGGTTTGCATCTCAGCAATACCGCCGTTGTGCAATTGGTAACCACCAACTAGTTGCACATCAAAATGTCTCATGCCGAGTACTCGCTTACTAGCTTCTCTACAAAGAGCAAAAGCCTCTGGTAAAATTTCAGTTAGCACTTCTTTAAGAACTTTATCGTGGCTGGTTCGAATTTGCCCAGGCATTTTAGCGACGTCAGATTTAATTAGATCTACTTTCTCAACTTCTTCAAGTCGAGCTTGGATTAAATTCTTGAATTCTTGGGTTTTAGCTTGTAATTCTTCATCACTTAATTTTTCCATTGCTGGCTCAAGTGAGTTGATATGCTCAACAATTGGACGGATTTTGTCCAATGACTTGCGGTTGGAGTCTCCTGTAAAAAAAGCTTTAATTTTATCGCCGAACATATCTGGCTAATTATAACTGATATAGCTTAATACTTAGTCAATCTGGTATCTTTCTTTCTTCTCGATGGAATTAGCTAGGTGGTCAGATGGTCCGCTACGAATTTCACTTTCCCTTCTTTGATGGCGCCAGCCTAAATAGCCGGTTAAAACGAAAATTAAGATTATTCCTAGAGCAATGTTTCTAATACTATCGCCACCTCTAAGTGCTTTCTCTTCTCTCAGGTCAATAGCATGCATGGCTGCCCATAGGTACCTACCATTGTCAGTTTCTGTAAAATACCGAGCTAGTTGATGTAAGGTTTCCCTTTGGTCTGGTTCAAGATCATCATAGACTCTAGTCAAAATGGCTCTGACTTCTTGGTTCTTGATAATGAGGCTGGCAATTGCATCCAAATTATTTTCACCTAGATTAATATGTAGTCGGTCAAAGCTGGCGGCTTGTTTGACTGGATCACGAGCAAAACTACGCAAGCTGCTTTGTAGGCAATCAAAGTCATCTGGACCTAGGCTTTGTAGTTGAGTAATTATTGCATCGCTATTCTCAAGACTTAAAAGATGCGCCAGATCCCTCTGGCTGTCTAGATTAAGCGGGATTGGTGGCTCCTCTACTTCAAGTAATGAAGCTGCAAGCTCTCTTGGATTAATCTGCTCTGCTGCATTTTCTTCTGCTAATGGTGGTGGCTCCTGCGCTTCAGTATGATTAATGACAGCAGTGCTTAGGACTACTGGAACTAGCCATTGGGCTATTTTCATTTGAACAATCTCCTTTGATTGAATTCATTATTGGACAAGAGCTGGTACTCATATCACCAGTGCATGAGCTATCCAAGTCCTGCAAGTATTTTTTGAGTTTTTCTAGTTCTTCAATTTTAGCATCAAGCTCTTTGACTTTTTGTTTGACGACATCTTTGACGTCCGCGCCTAGTGCTTCTGTGTCAAATCTAAGCCTCACTAAGGTTTTGATTTCCTCTAAATTAAAACCAAGTTCTTGCGCGTTCTTTATAAACTTAATATTGCCAAGATAGCTTTCGTCATATTCACGGTAACCTGATTCATTGCGGCTTGGTTCAGGAATCAAACCAAGACTTTCATAATATCTAATACTTTGTTGATTAAGTCCTGCAAGGCGAGCAAACTCACTGATTTTAAGTTTATTTTTGCAAGCCATAGTCTTATATTATAACCTTATAGCCTTACTTCAATGTTATAGTCATTGCGAGGAATGAAATGACGAAGCAATCTAATGCAAAATTGAGACGATCCACTGGATTGCTTATTTCACTGTTATCATTATTTTTTTTAAGTAGCCCAGCTTGGGCTTGCACCTGCGGTACTGAGACTATCAATGCCTATGGTTTTGGGGGACCGGTTCTCACTATTCCGGCTTATACTTTACCCAAGGGTAAACTCGCTCTAGGAGCAAGTTTGCAATATAATAACTTTAATCAATTTTCTAGTGCTAGGCGTGCAAGCTTGAATGCTAGTCGGATTCATGCTCATAGCTTTGATAGTGCCATGACTAATACTCTAAGTGCTGCTTACGGTATCACCGATGATTTGGATTTAATTTTGTCTTATCCCTATCGTTACAAATACAATCTACAAACTACTTTTGCCGGGGTGACTATTGATGAGGGTGATTCAATTGGTTTTGGTGATTTGACTTTGCTGACTAAGTATCGTTTGTTTCAAAGCAAAACTCAAATCAGTTTATTGGGAGGAATTAAATTTCCCACAGGGCAAACTAATGAGCGTAATGAATTTGGTTTGCGTTTAGGCACTGATGATCAGCCAGGTACTGGCTCCTGGGACCCATTGATGGGTTTTGCTATCTCTAGACCTTATAAAGCATTTTCTTTTGATGGCAATCTTTTGTACCGGCTCTCTAATCAAGGCAGTGGCGATGTCATTGCTGGTGATATAGCTAGTTACAATCTTGCCGCAAGTTACAAATTTGATCACTGTACCGACTTCACCTTGGTCCTGGAGATGAATGGCATTTGGCAGGAGAAAACTGAGTTTGCTGGGATCAAGGATGATAATCACGGTGGTAATGTGATTTATCTTAATCCTGGTTTTAGAGTCAATCTAGGTAAAATTGCTTGGAATATGTCTGTCGGATTCCCGATAATAAATGATCTCAATGGTTTTCAGCCAGAAGCCGGAATTCAGCTTTACACTGGCTTGAACCTTCTAATTTAGGGAGGTCCTGACGTCGCCACTGTCATCTTGAGCCCTTTAGGGCGTCAAGATCCCATTGGCTCCTCAGGATGACAGGATGTTTTATAAATTGTTAAAAACACATATTAACCTATTATATTAGGCTAGAATACAGGCTATGGGACTCCGGGTCCTATAGTATTTTTGTGACTATGAGTAAGACAGCAGAGAAAGAAGAACAATCAAAAGACAAGTCCGGATTTATGCAGTGGCTTGCTGAAGATGATGCCCCAGAAATTGGTATTGCCAGCAAAGAACCGGCTGGTGAATACTTTCGTGGTGTCAAAACAGAGTTTAAGAAGATCGAGTGGCCAAATAAAGAACAAGTGCAAAACGAGTTTGTGACAGTAATAGTGATTGTTGCAATCATCTCAGCAATTGTTTATTTCATAGATATTGGTTTGGACAACGTAATTAACACAATCAAGGGTATATAGAGAGGAGCAATGAGTAAACTTAAAGCAAAGACTGGAGAAAGAGGTTGGTTTGTAGTACAAACTGCAAGCGGCCATGAAAATAAAGTCAAAGGTCATATCGAAAAACGAATCGATACCATGGAAGCCCATGATCGTATCTTCTCAGTAGTTATTCCTGAGCGTACTGTTGTTAAAGTAAACAAATCAGGCAAGCGTGTTGAGCGCAAGGAGAAAGAATATCCAGGTTACGTACTTGTTGATATGGTGCTTGATGAACTTACTTGGGCTACTGTCCGTGAAGCCCCTGGAGTACTAGGTTTTATCGGTGAGAAAAATAAACCAACTACTTTAAGTGAAGCAGAAGTGAGAAGAATCTTGCGCAAGAACCAGTTGCTTGATGATCCTAAGATTGGTGAGAAGGTTGATATCGACTTTAGTATCGGTGAGACTGTTAAGATTCAAGCTGGTCCATTTGAAGATTTCATTGGTGAAGTTGCAGAGATCAACGAAGAGCGTATGACTGTAAAAGTTAACGTGATTGTATTCGGTAGATCTACTCCGACTGAAGTTCCTGTAAACCACGTTACTAAAGTTAGTTGACGCGTAGCGTCATTGCGAGGAGAGCTTGCTCGACACGGCAATCCAGAAGAAAATACCATGGAGATACTTTATACCGCAGCTAAAATTATTGCTTCTCTAGTACTGGTGCTAGTAGCTCTAGTTTTGTTAGTACTTGCTTTTCGTTCCAAAACTATCATCAAAGCTCTTGAACTTATTGACGGTAGTATTCATGGGGCGAGTGCTGCAATCTTAACTCAAGGTTCTATGCTGGCGATGATTTTGCCACTGGTGAGTCGCAATCAATCCAAATCCAATATCTGCAATACTATCTTCAAAATCTCTCCCCTAGCTATAGATGAGCGGATTATGCAGCG
>JAPPOW010000069.1 GCA_028817775.1 Candidatus Melainabacteria bacterium
GAATTTTCCCCAGCCGTATAGAACGTGTAATTAGGCTGATCATTGGTTCGTTCCCTACCGAACCTAGTCATACAAAGCATTTGCAGCAAAAAAATTGACTCCTTTATTGTAATACTGGCTTGCAGTAAATCTGTAATGCCGTGCTAGTATCGGCACATGAAGAAATTTATATTGGCTTTAGGGATAGTTGTGGGACTTTTTAGTTCTGCTCATGCTGCATTTAAGGAGCTTGAACTAGGTACCCTGAGCTGCTCCAGCCCGAATCTGACTGGTTTGCTTACTTTCTTTCCTGGGGCACCTGAGAATGACTATAAGGTTGAATTTAGTCCAAGCGGTGATCTGGCTGATTTGGTTAAAATTGCCGATGGTGATTTTGGTGGCTCAACCAAAGTCAATTTCAATATCCCTGATGATGAAAGCTCTGGGCTTAGTTTTGATTTAGAACTTGACCTTGATGCAATTTCGCAGATGAGTGGGTTTAGTGGTGGCAGTGTGACTATTACAGCTAGCCCTGGTAATAATCTTACTGAGACCACTGGTTTTGGTACGGTGACCGGCTCGCTAACTATTAGTGATGAAGGTTGCACTACTAGTCCACCTGAAGAAGAGGAAGTTGCTTGTAGTGCTGACTTCTCGACTAATGGTTTGCAGCCAGTGGGTGCTAGTTTTCAGGATGATAAACACTTTAAGACTCATATTGCAGTAGTGGGTCCAACAATTGCTGATCTAAGTGGCACGATTACTTATGCTGTCTCTGAAAATGATCCCAAGGATCTGGTTAATAACCGCTCGACCATTGTTCTCGCTAGAAACCCTGATTACCAAGACTTGGCTGATTTGACAGAGATCACTTTTACCGGGACTTCTAATTACACTAGAAATGTACCCGTGCAACTCAAGATCACAGCTAGTGATGCTGCTAGTGAAGTGATGAGTTATAAACATTCAGTCAAAGCTTCTGGTCCTTTTGGTGAGCCCTGTGGTACTGAGGAACAGCAGTTCTCCATTACCTTCAAAATTGATAAGGTCTTGAAGCGTAAACCTAAACCACCAAGCTTTAAGTTTGTAGCTACTGGTGCTGGTGAAGTCAAGGCTGAGGTAGCAAGAGTTTCAGCGCCAGACACAGCAATAATGTCTACTACAACTAGCTTCACTATCGCTAAAACTTCGATGGGTAAGATTGGTATTTTGCCAGTAGGTAATCCAACTTCACCTAATGTCAAAGGTATCAGTAGAAAGTTGACCAAGGACGCTAGTTTGTTTTCGAGCGTATTGGCTAGAACCATCCCGGATTTTATGCCACTACCGAGTGACAAAGTTAGTGTTACCAAAATGCCACTGATGGTCTTTAGACCAGTGGATACTTCTTCTATCAATGGTGCTGCTGCTAAGGAAGCGCAAATTGCAGCTAATTTTACCAAGCTTCAAAGAGCAATCAATAGGACAGCAGATAGTTACAAGAAGCGAGGTGATGTCGATATTTTAATTACAGTCATTGACTCAGATACTTTTGCTGACTTGGATTCAAGTTCACCAGCAGCTTTTGCTTTTGTTGGTTCGGCTGATAGTCCGGGAGATGCCTTTGTGCAAACTAGTTCGGTTAAGTCTAAATTTAAGTTTTCAACTCTTTTGCAGCGAGTAGAAGATGCGGTGCATGAGATCGCGCATAGTTATGGTTTTGTTGGTAATGGTACTACTATCTGTCCGCCCAAGATCCATAATGTCAGTAGTAACTTTTCTGATAGTTGCCGTATTACTCGCAGACTTAGAGTAAGCAATGTCTGCAAGCTTGACCAGCCACATATCATGGGACCTTCTTTCCCTTCTACCATGATCACTCAATGTACTTATGAAGATTTGGTGGATAGATTCAAGACTGTTGCTGCCAGCAAAGCAAGGTTTGCAAAGAACTTAACTGCGCAAAATGGCACTGCTTCTCTGCAACTTGAAATGACAGTGGCTACTGATGGTGCCAGTGCTAGTTTCCATCCGGTCTATGATTCAGAGCGGGATCCAAGTGAGTTCCTGGGTGCAGCAACAGATACCAGTTGGCAACTTAATCTCAAAAATAGTTCAGGAACTTCGATCTCTAGATTGCACTTTGAGTTTGATCCCAGCGAAGCATTGCCTGAATCTAGTTTAAGTTCTGTGGTTTTGGAGAAACGAATTGATTTAGTAGATGGTCTTGCCAGTGTTGAATTAATCAATGCCAATTCAGTAGTGTTAGCGAGTAAATCAATTGAGGATGAGATTCCAGCAGTTGAGATCTTAAGTGCAGACCTCGCAAACTCAAGCAAGGGTGCCAGCCTCGATTTAGAGTGGTCCATTGTCGATAATTCTGATGGCGAAACTTTAACTACAGTTTTAATTGGTGCTGATGAAGAAAGCTTGGTGGTCTATGGTGATGGCTTTGAGCTTGAAGCTAATTCAGTTAGTTTGAGCCAGATACCTGGTAAACCTAAGTTTGTGCAAGTTGTGGTTACTAATGGTTCTCGTAGTGCTAAGTCAGAGATTATGCCACTTTAAGGAGTCGCGACTAAAGAATTTGCTCTGATAATGTCAGCAATTTCAGCTAGTTTTTGACTTAAGTCAAAAACTAGTGCTTCTGAAGGGGGTAGATTTAAAAATAAGAGGAGAATTTTGGATGAAAAAGATCGATGAAGCAAGATTGGAGACAGATCTAGAATACAGGTTTACTTATCTTACTGAGTTTATAGGCTTTGGGGAAGATGATATTAAGGTAATAAAAGGCGCTGCGCCATTGTTAGCACCGTTGGTACCAGCCCTAGTGGATGCAGTTTACGACAAATTGTTTACTTACGAGTGCACCAAGAGACACTTTGTACCAAGACAGCATGGTTACGAGGGTGAACTACCTAGTGATGTTGAATCACTTAGCCAGGATCACGAGATGATTAAATTTCGCAAGTCTCACCTTGCTAAGTATTTAGAGATACTTGTCACTGGTGCTTATGATCTGAGTATGGTTGGCTACCTTGATAATGTTGGTAAGATCCACACTCCTAAGGCTGGTAGCAAGGAACTGGATGTGCCGCTTATTCAAATGAATGCATTGATGGGCTTTGTGGCGGACGCGGTTAACGCGACAATTTATGGATTTAATTTAGATACTGAGACTACTCAAGCTGCAATTAGATCATTTAGTAAGCTATTATGGATACAGAATGATCTTATCACTCGCCACTACCAAAACTAATCCATGACGCCCAATAGCTGCGTTATTTGAGTCCTCATGGGCTACAGCCCACTTCGGACACGCCCTTTTGGGGCTTCAAATGCCTTGCTCTTGGACCCCATGAATTAGTTTAATCAGAAAAGGAAAGAAACTAGATATGAGTAAAAAAGACGATAGAACATTGGAGCGCTTATTTAGCCATCCAATGCCAATGAACTTAGAGTGGAATGAAGTTAAGCATATGCTTGAAAAGCTTGGCGCTAGTGTTGAGACTACTCATCACAGTCATACCAAAATCACTATTGGTAATGAAACCAAGACCTTCAAGACTTTTCACAAGATGCTTGAGGATAAGCATGAGGTCAAAGAGCTGCAGCATTTACTTGAGGCTGCTGGTCTTGCGCCAAGCGCTTAAGAACCTGAGATCAACTTACTACAGGTGATTTAGGTTTGATTTTAATTTTAGTACCCAGCTCCTTGGCTTGAGTTAAGCTTAATTTTGAATCTTTGCCTAGTAAAGTTAAATGTCCAAGCTTGCGATTGAAACGATTGGATTTTCTATACCAATGGGTGAAAGCCTTATCAGTATCAAGCTCACTAGTATCAAGCTCAGCCTCTCCTTCAAATTCAGTGACTCCGACAATATTGTAGATCGCTGCAGCTGGTGCTTGAGCTTTGATTTCTTGAAGTTCCAAACCAAGTAGTACTCGCATATATTGTTCAAATTGTGAGCAATTGTAAGCTTCAATACTATGGTGCCCTGAATTATGGGTGCGAGGCGCCATCTCATTGACATAGACTTTGCCACTCTTGCTAAGAATAAACTCAATAGCTAGAATGCCTTCAGCTTCTAATTTCTCTGCAATCTCAGTTGCAGTATTCTCTACTTCAGTTAAAACCTGAGCTGAGACGCCGATCGCAGGGGTTACTAGGGCTTGAAGTTGATTATGCTCATCAAAATCCATCTCGACTGGAGGGTAGCTAATTAATTTACCACTGCTGTCTCGGACTACAATTACGGCTAGCTCTTTATCAATATCGATAAGTTTTTCAATTAAGATTCCAGTTTTGAATTTTAATTCAGCAAGATCTTCTTTGTTTCTGATTAATTTGACTCCTCTACCATCGTAGCCATCCGTTCTTGATTTGGCGACACAAGGGAGGTTTAATTCTCCTTGACTGATAGCGGCTTCAACTTCATCCAAATCTTTATATAACCTGAATGGAGCGGTGCTAATTCTTTCTTGGGCGTACCATTGTTTCTGTAAACCCTTGTCTTGAATCATGGCTAGTATATTGGTGGAAACTTTGCAGAGATTTTCTTTGCCTGTAGCTTTGATGCCGGCAGTGCTCACTGACTCAATTTCAAAACCAATACTAAGTGGATCCTGCTGCTTAAGAAAATCAGTTAATGCTTCTGAATCATTGATATCAACTTGTTCAAATCTAAGATTTACTTTGCCCAGTTCTTTGCATAGATTATAAGCTGAAGATTTCTCTGGTCCAGCTACGATGATTTCTTGTTCACTTAAGCTGGGCAATTCAGTTTCTAGCTTGATAAAAGCTTCAAGCATCATCATAGAAAGCTGACCACCACCTAGAATTAGAACTGGTTTGCTAATATCTCTTCTTCCTTCAGTAATTTATCAAAGCCAGTGCCCATAGCTTCATTCTTGCCCTCAGCTAGTTTTTGATTTTCATTAATCACTGCTTCTTGGTACTGTCCTTGACGAACTTTCTCTAAGTAATCTTGGATACCATCCTTGTGACGCAAGAATCTCAAAACTACCAGAGCTACATTCTTGGCTGAATCAATTCCACCAGAAACTAATGGCACACCTGGAGGCATATGGCTAATAGAGAGCAAGGCATCCAAACCATTCATAAAAGTTCTACTTGAAGTCAGTGGTAAACCAATTACCGGGATATGAGTGATAGGTGCCAGCAAACCAGGTAATTGAGCTGCTAGACCAGCGCCTGCAATAATTGCATCAACACCAGCTGCTTCAGCATTGGCTAGATAGATTGGAGCGAGTTGTGGCGAACGGTGCGCTGAAACAATATCAACACTCACCTCAGCTCCGGCTTCCTCGAGTACTTCTTTTGCGGGGAGTATTCTCGGTAAATCCGATTGTGAACCAACTACTAATGCTACTTTTGCTTTGGACATAAATTAACCCATGATGCTATAGCCACTGTCAACGTGCAGCACTTCACCAGTGATACCGTTGCTCATTGAACTAGCTAGGAAAGTTGCAGTACCGCCAATCTCCTCAAGACTGACATTGCGCTTAAGAGGAGCAGTCTCTGCATGATGCTTCAACATGGTAGTGAAATCTGAGATCCCTCTACCAGCAAGAGTTTTGACTGGACCAGCTGAGATTGCGTTGACTCTAATATTGTCAAGACCAAGATCTGCAGCTAAATATCTGACACCTGCTTCAAGAGCCGCTTTGGCAATACCCATCATGTTGTAGTTCTTAATTACTTTCTCAGCACCTAGATAGCTCAAGCTGATAATAGAACCGCCGCCTGCTTTTTGCATTAGTGGTCTAGCTTTGCGAGCCATTGCTGCCAGTGAATAGCTTGAAATATCCTGAGCAATTGAATAGTGATCACGCAAGGTATCGACATAGCCACCTTGTAAAGTTTCACGTGGCGCAAAAGCTAAGCAGTGCAGCATCACATCCAATTGACCACCAAATTCTGTGGCCACTGTTTCAAAGGCAGCGTCAAGGCTATCATCGTTGCTAACATCCAGCTCTACCAAGGTGGCATTTTCGATAGTGCCAGCAAGGGTTTTCTCGACTTCACCCTTGAGTCTCTCGTTTTGATAACTAAAAATTATTTCAGCTCCAGCCTGGTGCATGGCTTGAGCGATCCCCCAGGCAATGCTGCGCTTATTGGCAACCCCTGAGATTAGGACCTTTTTTCCCTTGAGAATAGGTGGGATTTCGATGATTGTAGACTCTTCTGTGGCGTTATTCATGCATATGATCGTATCATATCGCCAGTATTGACGTCATTGCGAGGAGCTTTGCAACGAAGCAATCTAGTGGATAATCATTGTCTTTGCACTGGATTGCTTCCCGCCACGCTAAGCTCGCGGTCGCAATGACACATTGTTAAAAATACTTTAATGCAAAAAAGCTAGTCAGGGCCTAAAGTTTTGGGTTCAAGCCGCCGATAGATACTTATGTAGTGTATTTAGACCAGGAACGAACGTTTAAAACGCCCGTTTCTGAGCTGTTAGGACTATTCGGGCTCGCCAAGAGGGATCTTAGTCGTGAAAGAGCGAGCAGTCTAGTTGAAGAGTTCAGCTCAGATAGCTTGGATTATTACAAGTTATGGGACGATAAAGACTTTTTCTTCGGCAAGGAGCTTGAAGGCTTTTTGGCTTATGCTAATTTTTCTGAAGCAGCGATGGTGCTTGGTGATCCAGTGGGTAAGCTTGAAGACTTCCCAGCTTTAGTGCATGAGTTTAAACAAGCACAATTGCGTAAGGGTAACAAACCTTGTTTCTTTCAGCTGAGCAGCCAGCGTTTGGATTTGGTTCAAGAACAAAATTTTACGACTGTCAAAATTGGTAATGAAGCCTTGGTTAATCTTGAAGCCTTTGATATTGCTGATGCCAAGCATCGGGAATTGAGAGCTCGTTTGCGTTTGCTTGATTCTTTGAGGTATAAGGTGCGTCATTACAAAAAAATTAATAACAAAGAATTATTCGCTGAGTTGCGTAAAGTATCTCGTGACTGGCTTAACAGTGGTGAAGAAGAAAAACGATTTGCTCTTGGCGCTTACTCGCCTGATTATATTCGAGAACGAACAGTAATGACTGTAGAGAACTTTGCTGGTAACGTCGTGGCTTTCATAAGCTTAGTTCCAAGTGGGGTTGATGGTGAGCTTAACATGGACTTGATGCGTTATTCTCCGGAAGTTTCTGCAGATGTGATGGACTACTTAGTCTTGCATGCGATCTTGTTTTTCAAAGAACTTGATTACAAGAGGCTCAATCTGGGAATGATTCCAAGTTTACTTTTGGATGGTAGTCGTGACCATGCTTCGATGATACTCAAAGCTTTGATGACTAAAATGAAGTTTCTGTTTGTGCAACCAAGTTTGATTGAAATCAAAAAACGTTTTGCTGATAATTTGCGTCCTAGATATTTCGCTTATTTAAGTGACAAGTAGTCTTGGCAGTATTTTTGAACTGAATGATCACTTTCACTCTTGATATCATCGGGACTTTTGGTGACTAGGTCTAGCACCTTGATGATCTTGGAGCCAAAGCTGCGGCACATTAAATCGTTCTTGGACCAAAGGTATTCTAGCTCTTCTGTTACAAAATTGCGGCTGTATTTTTTAGCATGACTTCTTACTCGCCAAGCCATTGGGATGAAGATGATGCCCATTGGTGAGCCCATAAAGATAGTTTTTTTGACTTTGAGTTCTCTGCCTTCTTTTTGTGGCGCGCAGGTGAGGGCAATCTGGCAACCAAGTGAGTGGGCAATGATATCCACTTCATAGCCTTGGCCTTGTAGTTCTTGGACTGCCTTGCGTACTAGTCGGCAAGCTGCTTTGCGTCGTTTGATATTGTTGTAGAATTGAAATACATCCCCGCACCAATCCCAAAAACCTAAGCTAGCAAAACTATGCTGATCAAAAATTGCTTCAGTATCTGGCTCTCGAATCTGCTCATAGATACTAAGATCCAAGCCGCCTTCAATTAGTGCTTCCTTTATATAGGGCTTGGAGTTTACTCCTTGAACTAAAACTGCAGCACGATTAGAACTCATCAAACCAGCCCTCATCTCTAGCAATCACTGCTTGTTTGCCTTTGATAACCACTGGTCTTTGCATAATTTTGGGATACTGAGCAATTGCTTTGATCAGATTAGCGTCACTATCCTTGGGATCAACCCCAAATTCTTTAGCTTCCTTAGGGCGCACTAAATCCTTGACTGAGAACTTGGCAATTGCTAATAAGTCTTTGACTTCTTTGGCGTTGAGTGAATCCTCTAAGTACTCGCGGACTGCAGGCTTCTGGCCTTGTTCCTCAAGCAAAGCAATCGCTTTACGTGACTTGCCGCAACGAGGATTGTGTAGGACAGTGTAGTTTGCCATTAGTTCTTGAATCTATCGTATGAATCCCAGTCACTACTTACAAAGTCGCCTTCAAGGCTAATACTTCTAGCAGAGAATGGATCACACCAACCGTATCTGATACCGTCAACAAATCCAGTGATGATACCAGTGAGTACACCTGGAACTGTTCCAAATACAAAACCAACCGTCTTTGAAACGATATGGCTTGGGATATTGTCACCAAGACTGTCTTGCATGCGATCTGACATATCGATACCTTTGCTGATTGCACCTCGAACACCGCCGGCTACTGTGCCAAGAGGAGTACCAACAATCACCCCAAGAGGACTCTTGATTGGGTGAGTGTCGCAAGTATCACCGCTTTTGACCACTGCTTGTTTTTTTGGTTTTGGAGCAGGTGCTGGTTCTGGAGCTTTGGCAGCTTCTTGTTTGAGACTAGCAATGCGGTTTGATAAGCCTTTGTTCTCGGTACGTAATTTGTTTAATTCAGCAGAGAGCTTATCATTATTGCTCGCTAAATTTTTCATCTTAGCTGCAAGTGAAGCAATTTTGCCATCTAGATCTTTAGCTCTGACTTCAAGTCTGTATTTATCACTTTCACACTCATCAAGTTTGACCCTGTAAGCTTCAAGTTCTTGGTTGAGTTCTTCGTCAACTTCAACCAGTTCACCAGTCACCACTCCTGCTCGAGCCATGCTTGGGAACAAAACTGAAATCATTAATAATAAAGCTAAAACTGATCTTGAAAATTTCTTCATAGGGAAGAAAATAGCATGAGAGTTAGCGCTTACGCAAGCTACCAGTAAAGGTAATACTTATTGTTGGATAAAATTGCGTGCCCCTGCATGCTTATTCGCTCGTCGCTTTCTTCAGGTTCATCCATTGCTGCAATCTGGTGATAGCGGTGCCCTGAGTGCATGACTATATCGCCATTAGTAAATTTGTAGTATTCAGACTTAGTTTCACTAAGTTTAGCTTCTCTCTCTGTTGCATCTAAGTCAATCAAGTCTTGGTAGAACTGATCCCAAACATAAATACCACCACCCTTGCTTGGTAGTTTGGGATAGAGGGTAAAAGTCACGCAGTCTTCAGGTTTAAACTCTAGTCCTTCCCAATTGAGATCGCGGTATTGCAAATCAACATGTCTGGATGCAATTGGGATTTCAAACAGTTCATCGCCAAGGAAAATATGGAAACCTGGTAGTGCTTGTTTAGAATGATACTCACATTCCTTACCAAGTTTCTTCTCTAGGTAAGTTTTGATTTTATCGTAGAGCCAGCTGAATTCTTCTTTGAGTATTGGATTGTATTTCGCTTGCCATTTGTAGTAGCGCTCCAGGTCTTCCTTAGCGTCCATATAGCTAGCTGCACCAAGTGAGAAAAATGGATACTCAAAATAGCCACCTCGATTGATCCAGTGTTCTTTGAGCTTGTGCACTGATTCGACGATCTGGTCGTTCTCTGCTTCAGTGAGAAAGTTTTCGATTGAGAATTCTGGGTGCACATCTTTATCTTAGCCTAGTCTCAGGATAACTCTTAGTTATTTTAATCCTTCGTTCTATTTTAATTCAGCAATGTCTTTAGTTGGTTGTGCCGCAAAGGTTCTGCAAAGTACGCACTCAAAAAAGCTGCGCTCGTACCGCTCTTCGCTGGTGCGTGGGTGGGCAATGGGAACTTTGCGCCTACCCGCTCTTGGCGGATGGATGAATGTGATCGGTCCGCCAAAACCTTTTTTGAGGTGCGTCTTTGCTTCACCTTTTGCTGGACAAGGGTAGGAGAATTTAGTCGAGTCTACTGAGGTCTAAGAAAAGTTTTGGAGAATTCAGACAATTGCTTCCCATATCGGATTCACGTTGCCTTTTCGTTTTGCAAAGCAAAACAACAATAACTTTGTGATAGCAGCTGCGCCGAATGGGAAGCAATTAGTCTGATATTCGGAGAAATTTTTCTGGTGGGGCACACTAGAGTCTCTGCCAAATTATCAAAATAACCGAGAATTACTTAGACCTACTAAGTTATACTTGAAGCGATGCTTAAAGACCAGCAGAACCCATTTAAGTTAACTAAGGAGCAGTTGCCAAAGCTACCGAAGTGGTTGCGTAACCACAAACCTAAGTATCATTTTGACAATCTAATAAAGAAGATGCCACTCGATGGTATGACTACTGTTTGTCATGAGGCACAGTGTCCTAATCGCGGTGAGTGTATCAGCCGTGGCATTGTGACGGTGATGATTCTCGGTTCACAGTGCACTCGGGCTTGTACTTTCTGTGCTGTTGAGCGCAAGGAGCCAGATCCAGTGGATCCTGGTGAGGCACAGAAAATGCTCGATATGGTCAACCATATGGATGCCAAGTACTTGGTAATTACAGCGCCAACCCGTGATGATTTATTTGATGGTGGTGCTGCTCACTTCAGGCATGTAGTTGAGCATGTGCGCCAGCATCGACCTGATGTCAAACTTGAACTTTTGATTCCAGACTTTCAAAATCAAAGCTTTGCTTTCGATGAAATTATTGCAGCTCAGCCAGATATGCTTTGTTTTGATATTCAAACTGTTAAGGATTGCTACCACTATGTGCGTCCTGGTTTTAGCTATGACAGGGCACTTGAATTGTTTGATTACTTCCGTGATAATTCAGATTTGAAACTCAAGAGCGGTATCATGCTTGGAGTGGGTGAGACCCGCGAGCAGGTGCTTGAATTATTCCAAGATCTTTATGATCATGGAGTGCGCTATGTGACTGCAGGTCAGTATTTGCAACCACCAGGCATGCAATTACCAGTGCTAGAGTATGTTGAGCCAGAGACTTATAAATTCTATGAGCAGGAAGCTCAGAAGATTGGTTTGTGGATTCAAGCCGGACCACTGGTTAGATCTAGCTATATGGCAGATAGTTTGGCGGAGCAAGGATGACTACTCTAGTTCTTAATCCAATGCAGCGTGACCTTGAGCTATTCGAGGAATTTGATTTAAGTCAAAAAACTGAACCAATATTTTTTTTCTATACTTGGGATAGACCTGCTGTTACTGTGGGTAAGGCACAACGCGGGCGCGAGCAGATTATGGCTGAAGCTACTGAGCTTGGTATAGATTGTTTCACTAGACCCACAGGCGGCAAGGCTGTTTTGCATGGCGGTGATATTTGTTATAGCTTCATCGGCACCCAAGCTGATCCTATTTATGGGGGTAAGCTAAGAGACTCATTTAAAGCTGTAAATCAGATGGTGATTAAGATGGTGAATGAGGTCTTGGGCTTGTCTTTGTCTGGAGCGAATAAAGCGATAGGTCAGCTAGGTCTGAGTCCAAATTGTTTTGCTAATGCAGTTTGTAATGAAGGAATTTACGCTGACCATAAAATAGTTGGTGCTGCACAAGCCATGGGCAAGCGGGCATTTATTCAACAGGGTTCTATTCAGCTGAATCGAATTAAATATAGACTGGAGTCTTTGGCAAAAAACTTAACACTTAGTGATTTAAGTCATGAACAGTATGATTTAATTCAGCTTGCCATGGAATTATCTAGTAAGCGTTGAAGTCTTAGAATTTGAGCTTAAACAGAGTGCTATTATTT
>JAPPOW010000068.1 GCA_028817775.1 Candidatus Melainabacteria bacterium
GCTTGCTCATTACCAGTCTATGAAGCTGCAGAACTTAAAGAGAATTTAGCTGAACTATGAACCCACTCGTCCATAATATTTTCATACGCTTATTAGGCTTAAGCTACTTCTTCGCTTTTGGTTCTTTGTTAGTACAAATCAAAGGTTTAATTGGCTCTAATGGTATCCTACCAGCCTTTGAGTATCTGCAACTTGCTCAAAGACAAGGACTCAATGCCTGGGTCAAGCCAAGCGTTTTCTGGTTTAATTCAAGTGACGAATTTCTCATTGGACTTTGTGCCAGCTGCGTAGTTCTGGCTCTTTATTTATTCATCAGACCACAGCGCAACAAACTTGACCTAATTGAATTTATAGTCCTGAGCATACTCTGCTTAAGCTATCTTTCCTTTATTAATGTCAGTAGAGAATTTCTGAGTTACCAATGGGATATTCTACTAATTGAAACTGGTTTCCTCACGACACTATTCTCTTTATTCAGACGCAATGAATTTGCCGTCAAAGTTTTCACCTGGCTCTTTAGATTATTAATCTTCAAACTCATGTTCATGTCAGGCTTGGTTAAATTCACCAGCAAGGATCCAAGCTGGGCTAGCTTTACTGCGCTTGACTATCATTACTATACTCAACCAATCCCAAATCCAGTGAGCTACTTTGTGCATCAATTCCCAAGCTGGTTTGATAAGCTTTCGGTCATCATAATGCTAGGTATAGAATTGCCTGTAGCACTATTTATTTTCATGGGACGTAACCTCAGGGCGCTAGCTGGACTTTGTTTTGTAGCTTTGATGTTCATAGTCCTAATCACTGGCAACTATTGCTTCTTCAATCTACTTACTGCATTCATATGCATATGGCTATTTGATGACAATCATCTCAAACAAGTATTGCCTGAAGCCTTAATCACTAAACTCAGTCCAGTAACCACTGTCAAAGCCTCTAGTGAAATTTTCCAAAATTTTATTGAGCAGCGACTAGAAAGTTTGAATTCGATTGACAATATTGAAAATATCAAGCGCTTAATTTTGCGCTATAGCTTAATAATTTTTGCAAGCCTCATTATCTCGCTCGATTGCTATTTTATTTTTGTGCGTTCTCCACTTGACGCCAAAATTAAAATCCCTGCAGTCAAACTAATTAGCCCTTGGATCAAACCACTTAGACACTATTTCATTAGCAGTCCTTATGGCTTGTTTGCCAGCATGACTACAAGCCGCAAGGAGATTATCATTCAGGGCTCTAGTGAAGAAGGGGACTGGAAGGATTATGACTTCTACTACAAACCCCAAGACCCGCAAACAATGCCGCCTCAAGTAGCGCCCTTCCAGCCACGTCTAGATTGGCAAATGTGGTTTGCAGCACTACGTCCAATGCCACCACCATGGTTTGTTCGATTTGCAGGCAGATTACTAGAAGGTAAGCCAGAAGTAACATCCCTACTCAAAACTAATCCATTTCCAGAGCAGCCTCCTAAAAAAATTAGGGCTGTCATTTACGATTATCAATTCACAGATCTTGACGAGCAAGAAACTAGCAAAGCTTACTGGAAAATCATGCCGCTGGGGCGCTACCTACCGCCAATTGGTCTGAAGTAATTATTTCCATCATTCTTTCCTGCCACCAATGAACTGCTGCAAATCGAGCAAAGCCCATATGCCCGCCATACTTTGGCATTTCTAAAAATAAATTCGGATTGGTCTTGGCTGCTTCAAGTGGGTAACATTCCCCCGCTAAGAAGGGGTCATCTTGAGCATTAATAATCACTGTTGGCTTATCAATCTCTGTTAAAAATCTTTTGGAACTAGCTTGGTTCCAATAATCATACTCATCCTTAAAACCGTTTAGGGGAGCGGTATAGAGCCTATCGTAATCATAAAAAGTTTTGATCTTATGAAAATGCTCATCGTCAATCTGCCCTGGAAATTTTTTCATCTTGGCTTTAACCTTATCGTGCAATTGCCACAAGAAAACTTTCATATAGAGCGAATTATGGGGCTTGGTTAATTCATAAGCGCAAGCTTCTAAACAAAATGGTACTGCATAAACAATTGCTCGTTTCACTTGCTCTGGAACCTTGCCAAGATTTTCACCAAGATATTTTAAAGTGATATTGCCACCGATACTAAAACCAATTAAATAAATTGATTCGTACTCTTTTATCATATGGCTGATCAAGAAAGCTAAGTCATCACTTTTGCCGCTGTGATAAGACCTAATGAGGTTATTAGGTTCACCACTACAAGAGCGGTAATTAAAACCGGCTGCATCAATCCCAATATCATTTAGAGTCTTGGCAGCATGTGTCATATAGGGACTGTGGCTTGAGCCCTCTAGCCCATGACAAAGAATTCCTAGGCTTCTAGAACCACTAAGTTTAGAAAAATCAACGTCAAAGAAATCATCATCGGGAGTCTGAAACCTGTGCCTTTGATATTGAAGCTTAGCTTCCTTCCTAAAAGCAGGCAAAATAGTCGATAAATGAGGATCCCGATAAATCCAATTAGCCTTATAACTTGATTGCTCGATTATCGGCATCCATAGTATTCTACCCTGTCTTAGGATAATTCTTAGTTATTTTAAATTTGGCAATATTGTTAAGTGATAGTAC
>JAPPOW010000082.1 GCA_028817775.1 Candidatus Melainabacteria bacterium
GTAAAGAGAATAGAGAGAAGTGTATTTGTGCACTTACTAGCCTCTCACCTACTTTTAAAGATCTAGATCGAGATGAGTTGCATCAGATTACAGAAATTTCTAGTTTAAAGAATTTCCTCAAAGATGAGATCATTTTCTTTGAAAATCAACTTTGTGAATACCTCTGTATCCTACTTGAAGGAAAGGTCAAGATTTACAAAGCTAGTGAGTCTAAAGAATTCATATTAAGGACTTTGGAGCCGACAACTATTTTTGCAGAAGCTCCTGTTTTTGATGAGGTGCCTTACTACAACGCTTCTGCTACTGCACTGGAAGATTGTGAAATCTTATTGGTCAAGAAGGAAGAATTCAAAGAGTTGGCGATGAACAATCCTAAATTGGTTAGTAACTTACTTGCTTTGTTTAGCTCACGGGTTCGTACCTTGGATAAGCAGCTCGAATTACTAAGTCTCAAGGGAGTTGAATCTAGGCTTGCTAACTATTTACTTGAATTAAAGCCACCAAACACTAGTGATATGAATCAGTTGCAACTTGATATGCCTAAGACCATGCTTGCTAGTAGTCTTGGTACTGTTATTGAAACCCTTTCTCGTGCTTTTAATGGACTCAAGAAAAAGGGTTTCATTGAAATGCAAGAAGACCTTGTTAAGATCGTCGACTATGATAGTCTCGAAGAACTAGCTTCTAAGTGAATTTGTCCGCAAAGTCCCATCTGCTGTCATCCTGAGCTTTGCAGAAGCGTCAGGATCTCTCGATCAGGTTGGTAATGATGGGATCCTGACGTCGCGCAAGCGCTCCTCAGGATGACAATTGGACTAACACTGAATATCAGCCCCCTTGCGGCGATAGAAGAACCAAGTAAGGAAGGTACAGCTGACATAGAAAATAATGAAGCCAATTAGTGCAGCTTCAACTCCTCCTGTCATTGAGATAGAGGTACCGTAGCTCTTAGGTATTAAGAATGCACCATAGGCTGCAATTGCAGAAGTGAAACCAATTGTTGCTGCTGATTCTTTTTCTGCTTGCTTCAGGATTTCTGCATCGCTTGAACCCTTCATTCTTTTGTTCAAATCATCTCTAAAGATGATTGGAATCATTTGGAAGGTTGAAGCGTTACCCACACCTGTTGCAGTGAATAAAATCATGAACATAGCAAAGAATAACCAGAATGAATGAATGTAGAGAGCGTAAAGTACACCAGCTACAGCAAGAATCATTGAATTGAATACCCATACTGTTACTCTGCCGCCACCATATTTATCTGAGATCCAACCAGTAGCTGCTCTAGAAAGCGCTCCTAGAAGTGGTCCTATGAAAGCATAACCAAGTGAGTCAACTTCAGCGAATTGAGTTTTGGCTAGTAATGGGAAGCCTGCTGAGTAACCAATGAAAGAACCAAAAGTACCAGTGTATAACCAGCACATGATCCAATTATGCTTGCGTTGGAAAATAATTGATTGTTCTTTGAAAGAAGCTCTGGCACTGGCAATATCATTCATACCAAGCCAGGCTGCAATCGTTGCTAGTGCAATAAAGGGTACCCAAACAAAGGCTGCATTTTGTAACCATAGATCTTTAGTCAAATCTCCCTTGACCCATTCTTGAGCAGGACCAGCTACTGCACCAAAGATCCCCATATTGATTACGATTGGAACTACAAACTGTACTACGCTGACACCAGTGTTACCTAGTCCAGCATTAAGAGCAAGCGCGTTACCCTTTTCTTTCTTGGGAAAGAAAAAGCTGATGTTTGCCATACTTGAAGCAAAATTACCCCCACCTAAGCCACAAAGAAAAGCTAGTAGCAAGAAGGTTGAGTAAGGAGTTGTTACGTCCTGTACTGCATAACCAATCCATACTGCAGGGATTAATAATGAAGCCGTACTTAGAGTGGTGAATAATCTACCACCAAAGATTGGTACTAAGAAGGAATAAAATATCCTCAAGGTTGCTCCAGAAAGCCCTGGTAGTGCTGTTAGCCAGAATAGTTGTGAAGTACTAAAGTCAAAGCCAATTGGTTTAAGGTTGACCACAACTACGCTCCAAACCATCCAGACCGAAAATGCTAACAAAAGTGCTGGTATTGATATCCAGAGGTTGCGATTGGCAATTGCTCTGCCTTCTGATTGCCAGAACTTTTCATTTTCAGGCTCCCATTTTTCAAGTACGTGTGTCATAAATTTCTCCTTCTAAAACTATCTCTTTATGCTTATTGTTGCTTCAACCAAATCTAGTGGTTCTGCCAAGGCTGGGCAAGTCTTTCTATCCATCTCTACAACTGCACTATGCATCCATAATAATAAAACCCCGACAATTACCGTAAGTAGCATGAAGCAACTTGAGCGTATACCAAAGCTGTCATTGAGCATCCCAAAAATAATTGGCAGGCAGAAGCCACCAAGTCCACCGACAAGTCCAACCATACCGCCAACAGAACCGACGTGGTCTGGATAGTAAACAGGGATATGTTTGTAAACAGCGGCTTTGCCCAGCGACATAAAGAAGCCTAGGACAACGGTAATTGCAACAAATGGAATTAAGCCAATGCCAAATTCAAAATCAATTGGACCTTCAATACCACTAACTATATATCTGGTGTTTGGATAAGAAAGAACAAAGCAAGAACCGAAGCAAGCCCCAAAGGTCCAGTACATTACTTTTCTGGCACCAAATTTATCAGACATCCAACCGCCAAGTGCTCTAAAAACACTTCCAGGTAGGGCATAGCAAGCAGCAAACATACCTGCGGTTTTGATATCAAGCCCATATTCACCGACATAGTAGCGTGGCAACCAAAGTGCTAAAGCGACAAAGGCACCAAATACAAAGAAGTAATAAAATGCAAAACGCCAAACCTGAGCGCATTTGAGAGGTTCAAGTTGTTCAGAAAGTGGTACTGGTTTAGCTTTAGCTTCTTTACGTGCTTTGATTGCAGGATCATCTTCTGTCATCAACCAAAAAATCACTGCCATTGCTAATAAGGCTCCAGCATAGACTTTGGCAACTCCCTGCCAGCCTAGTGCTACTAACAAAATTGGTGCACCGAAGTTTGTCACCGCGGCTCCCACATTACCGGCACCAAAGATTCCCAGTGCAGTACCTTGTTGGCCTTTTTCGTACCAGCGAGAGACATAAGCAACTCCCACTGCAAAAGAACCGCCAGCCAAACCAACTCCAAGAGCAGCTAGTAAGAACATTGGATAAGTCGTAACAGAAGTCAAGAGCCAGGTTGCAGCTGCTGTGACTACCATCAAGAAGCTGAATATAACTCTGCCGCCATATTTATCTGTCCAGACTCCAAGAAAGATTCTACTGAGTGAGCCTGTTAGGACCGGGGTTGCTACCAAGGTTCCAAACTGAGTATCAGACAATCCTAAGTTGGCTTTGATTTTAATTCCAATAATCGAAAAAATAGTCCAGACCGCAAAGCAAGTAGTGAAAGCCAAGGTGCTCATCCACAAAGCTTTGTTTCTTTGTCCGCTAGTTACATTCTCTAATCCAATCATATAGTTTCTCCCTTAAAATTAATTGTATTTATCTACCCCATGTTTGCGATTCCAAATCACTACTTGAGGTGGTCTTAAAATGTAGTCAATTGGAAATGCCAGGAAGTGAATAAGTTTGGTAAAAGGCACCAGTGCCACCAATAAAAATGCATTAAACATATGGAACTTAATCAAATGAGGCATGGTGTTGATGTAATCAAGATTTGGATTTAGTTTGATTAGTGACCAAAGCCAAGGTACTAAAGTATGTGGTGCCCAGGCTGATCCCCATCTGTACATATAAGCCATCACTATTCCACTAAGTATCTGCAAGAACAAAAGTGTTAGAACAACGAAGTCAAGTGGTTTTGAGATGGCTCTCAATCTTTTGTTACTAATGCGTCTTTGAATTAATATCGTGATCCCGACTAGCGCTGCAAGTCCTAAGGCTGCGCCAAGAACTTCTAGTACATAGAGTCCGGTAGGCACTCTAATTAGTTTGAGCCAGGCTTTTGGGAAAAATAGCACAAAGAAATGAAGGATTAACACTGGTAATAATCCCCAATGCCAGAGTCTAAGTCCTACTGATGCTTTCTCGTTTTCTAGAAACTGAGTAGAAAAAGAACTAATTGAGTATGAGTTATCCTTGAATCTTTTGATACTAACTATCACAGCTAGAGCTACAGCGATATATGGAAAGACTGCAAACATCATCCAAGTAAAATCAGGCATGGCTTAGTTCTCCTTTTAGTTCGGCTTCAAGTTTCTCTAAATCTTCTAGTAATGCCTTGAGCACTTGAGCGTATGGGTTGCTTTTGTTCAAGCCCTTCTCGTTATCTTTGGCTCTTTGTTCTTCCCACTTTTCGATTTCTTTACTCTTAAAGCTATCTCCAGCTTGACTGTCACAAAAGTCTGGTGGAGTATTGTCGAGAGAGAAGCCAGTCATATCCAGTCTTTCATGATCATCAGGCATTGAATGCAGAGGATCCTTTGGCATATCTTCTTCTAGTGGATGATTTGCAACTGGGTGCCGGCTGGCATTGTCGATTGGGAAGATTAAGCCATCTTCAAAACCAAAATTACCCAGCATTGCATTGAGTGCAGGAATCAATGCGTCTGAAACCAATATCTGTTGCTCTTCTCTATCATTGAGTTCAGATACAAACTCCAGTATCAAGGAGATGTGATCAGGAAGTTCTTCCATTGAATTTGGATCACAATCCTCTGGTCTATAGTGAAAATCAAAGCTTCTATATCTATCAATTAGCATCGCCAAGAAAGCACCGCGTTTGAAACTTTCACCAAAGAGATGGTAGCCAATATACGGGTAGCAAATCATCTGTAGGTCAAAAGTTCTGGTGAATAATTCTCTTTGTTTTCCTAAAGCTAGCTTTGATAATTCACTAGCACAAGAACCAAGAGCCGTCAGGTGGCTTGCCGTGTGCTGCTCAGGGTACTTCAAGGCTTGTGAGTAATGATAGAGTTTCTTTTGCATTAGTGACAACCTCCTGAGCAATCACTGCAATACCCAGCCCCGCCCTTCTCTAATTCTGGATCTCCGTAGGCTTCAATATGCATCTCTCTTGCCATTGGTGGCACTGCAAATCTTTCTTCACTAGTAGGAAGAGCAGTGATTCTATAAATTTCTTCTGCAGTTTTTTCATCTAAGCCAGCTGCTTCAAGTGCAACTTTGGCTTCTTCTCCAGAAACATCTGTGAATTCATTGCCAGCTACTGTATCAGAACGTTTGTGCAATCTGACAGAGACTAATTTGCGGTAGACTTCATTGACTATTTCTTCGTTACCAGCGGTGAATAAGTTAGCCATATAGCGAATTGGCACTCTGGCGCTCTCTATAGAACTAAAGAAATCGTCAGCACTCTTGTAGCTACCTTCAGTATCCATTGAACCAGTCACTGGTAGTAGAGGCGGCACATAGAAGAGCATTGGCATTGTTCTATATTCTGGATGCAGAGGTAGTGCTATCTCCCATTCTTTGACAAATTTATAGATCGGTGATTTTTGTGCAGACTCAATCATAGACATATCCATACCATTAGCCAAGGCATCTTTGATAACGCTTGGGTCATGTGGATCCATAATCATTTCGCGTTGAGCTTTGACTAGATCTTTGTCATCAGCTTGGATCATATCCTCAATTTTAGAAGCGTCGTAGAGAACTACTCCAAGATAGCGAATACGACCAACGCAGGAATGGAAGCAAGCAGGTGCTTGACCGGTTTCAAGCCTTGGGTAACAAAGAATACACTTCTCTGCTTTACCGGTTTTCCAGTTGTAGTAGATCTTCTTATAAGGGCAAGCGCTGACGCACATTCGCCAGCCGCGACATGCATCTTGGTTTACAAGAACAATTCCGTCTTCTCCTCGCTTATAGAGTGCACCAGAAGGACAGGAAGCAGCACAGGTAGGATTAGCACAGTGATTGCAAATCCGCGGTAAGTAAAAATATACTAGGCGTTCTATCTCTTGTAATTCTTTTTGTTCAGCTTCACTCAAACCATCAAGGTTTTTGTCGTTAGCCGCGTAGATATTAGAGCCGCCAAGATCATCATCCCAATTGGGTCCTGACTCAACATCCATAAACTCACCAGTTATTAGAGATTTGGATCTTGCAGTGGGCTGATCGTTACCAGCTGGGGCATTGAACAGGTTTTCGTAATCATAAGTAAAAGGCTCATAGTAATCTTCTAACTTTGGCATCTTTGGATTAAAGAACAGGTTTGCGATTGCCCCAACCTCATCCTGAAGTTTGATCTTCACTTGACCATTCTCGGCGACTTCCCAGCCACCCTTGTACTTGCTCTGATCTTCCCATAGAGTAGGATAACCAGTTCCAGGTTTGGTTTCTACATTGTTCCACCACATATATTCTGTACCTTTGCGGTCGGTCCAGATATTCTTGCAGGCAACACTACAGGTGTGACACCCGATACATTTGTCGAGGTGAAAAACCATCGAGACTTGAGCTCTAATATCTCTTACCATTGTGGCTCTCCCTCCAATTTGCGAATATAAACATAGGTATCTCTTGTAATTCCAGTAGGCCCCCAATAATTGAAGCCATAACTGAACTGACCATAACCACCAATCATTAGTGAAGGCTTGAGTCTAACTCTGGTCAGACTGTTGTGCCCGCCACCACGACGATTGTTTCTCTCCGGAGATTTTGGTATATTGATAGTTCTTTCAGTTGCGTGATAGTAGTAACACAGTGATCTTGGGATCCTTGCACTGACTGCAACACGGGTGACTACCACGCCATTGTCGTTGTACATCTCTACCCAATCATGATCTTCTAGACCAATTTCGGCTGCATCCTTGTCATTGATCCAAGCAGACTCAAGCCCACGACCAAGAGTTAGCATGCGTAAGTTATCAAAATAGGTTGAGTGAATATGCCACTTGCCGTGCGGTGTGAGGTAGTTCAACATCAAAGTATCTTGTTTCTTGTGAGAATGTTTGAGTTCAGCTAGTGACATTGGATCAGGCTTTGGTTTATAGGTCGGCATATTTTCACCGACAGCGATATAAGCTTCATGATCAAGATAGAGGTGTTGCCTTCCTGTTAGTGTGCGCCATGGCACCAGGTTCTCCACATTGATTACATAGCTACTATAAGACCTGCCGTCATTAATATCGCCACTCCAGATCGGACTAGTTAGTTGTCTTCTAGGTTGCTGCCCGATATCCTTAAAGTTCATGCGGCTGCCACGGTTCTTCTCAGCAAGGTGAGTAAGTGGTCTACCAACTTTTTTCTCTTCAGCTTGAAATGCTCTGTAAGCACTTTCACCATTGGTTTCTGGTGCTAGTGCCAGAATTACATTGGCAGCATCTTTGGCATCACTTAGTGATGGATAAGTCTGCCCGCCCCATTCTTCTGTTGGTGCCCTCTCTAGTAATTCATCATAGAAATCGTCAACCTGCCAGTTGATACCGTGGAGAGCGAGTCCGTTGTCTCTAACCTTGCGTCCATAGGAGATGAATTTATTATAGATTTGAGTATAATCTCTCTCTACTACAACCAAACCAGGCATGGTCTTGCCAGGGATTGCTTCGCATTCACCTTTAGCCCAGTCCTTGATTGTTGGTTGTGACATCTCAGCTGGGGTATCGTGCTGGATTGGGTTTGCCACGATATCTTTGACTGGTTCTGGTAAGTGGTCTTCAGCTAGTTCACTTAGCTTCTCTGCAAATTCTTTGAATATATTCCAGTCAGTTTTCGATTCCCAGCAAGGAGGCACGGCTTGGCTCAAAGGATGCACAAAGCTGTGCATATCAGTAGTGTTGAGATCATCTTTTTCGTACCAGGTTGCTGTTGGCAAGACTATATCAGAATAGAGAGCAGAAGTGTCCATTCTAAAGTTGATATCGACTACCAAGTCAAGCTTACCTTCTGGTGACTCTTTATGGTATTTGACATCTTTGACACTATCTTCAGCGCACTCGTCAGCAATTGCATTGTGGTGAGTGCCAAGGTAATGCTTTAAGAAAAATTCATGACCCTTGGAGCTCGACATCAAGGCGTTACCACGCCACATGTAAAGCATTCTAGGCCAGGCTTCAGGCGCGTCTGGATCTTCAACTGCAAAGTTGAGATCATCAGTCTTGAGATTCTCGCCAGCTTGTTTCTTTTTCTGACTTGCAACTAATTTCTTAACTACAAAATCAACAACTTGCTCATTTGTTTCAGCACCACTGTTGTGAGCATCCTTGGCAAGGTTCAGGGTATTCTGATTGAATTGAGGGAAGAATGGTAACCAACCTGAGCGGACTGCTTTGGCTTGAAAATCTACAGTGTGCCCATCTAATAAGCCATCGTGATCAGTTAGATTTTTGATATCGGCAATATCACAACTGGCTTTTTCGTAGCGCCATTGATCAGAGTGAACATAGTGGAATGAAGGAGCATTTTGCAAGCGAGGTGGTTTGGTCCAGTCAACTGCCATTGCAATAGTTGCCCATGATGACATTGGTGCAAGTTTCTCTTGTCCCACATAGTGGTTCAGTCCACCACCATTGCGACCAACACAACCACAAAGAATTAAGGATGTGATACCCGCTCTATAAATAAGGTTACTGTGGTACCAATGGTTGGCTCCAGCACCAATGATGATGCTGCATTTACCCTCGGTTCTAGCAGCTGTACTAGCCCACTCTCTAGCAAACTGAATCAAGGTATCGCGGTTGATACCAGTGATGCGTTCTTGCCAAGCTGGTGTGTAAGGTGAGCTTTCATCATCGTAATTTGCAGGGTAGCCTTTGAGATTGCCTCGTTTGACACCAAATTGTGCCATCAGGATGTCATAAATTGTGGCTACTTGGATTTCACCTTCTTCACTAGTGATAGTTTTACATGGGACTTCTCTCTGGTAGTTCTCACCTTCAGAGAAATCAGCAAGGTTGATAGTTGCAGTAGAACTTTGCTCGTCAATCAAGCTCAATTGAAAATCAATTTCACTACCATCTAAACCATCTACCGGTTCAAGATTCCAGTGACCTTTGTCCTTTTGGTAACGATAACCCAGTGAGCCTTTTGGCATTTTGATCTCGCCTGACTTTTTGTCAAGAACAAGATACTTAAACTTGGCATTCTCTACATCCTTATACTTTGCAATTGAAGAGGCTTGCAATAATCGATCTGGCTTGTAGTTGCCGTCTTTGTCTTTTTTGAGTTTGACTAAGAACGGTGAGTCTGAATATTGTTTGACATAGTCAATAAAGTAAGGAGTTTTGTTCTCGTGATGAAATTCCTTGAGAATGACTTGGTTGACTGCCATCCAGAAAGCTGCGTCTTGACCAGCGTTGATTGGTAACCACCAATCTGAATTTTTGCTGACCATGCTAAAGTCTGGGGAGAAGGTTACAACCTTGGTTCCATTGTGCCTTGCTTCGGTAAGGAAGTGAGCATCTGGAGTTCTGGTCATGCTGACATTGGAACCGACAGTTGCAATGAATTTGGAGTGGTACCAGTCGGCACTCTCAGCGACATCAGTTTGTTCACCCCAAATCTCCGGAGAAGCGTTTGGTAAGTCACAATACCAATCATAAAAGCTCAAGTTTACTCCCCCGAGTAGCTGTAAGAATCTTGAGCCAGCACCATAACTAAGCATGGACATTGCTGGGATGGGAGAGAAGCCGATAATTTTATCTGGTCCATGATGTTTGATGGTGTAAACATTTGCTGCGGTGATGATTTCTAAGCATTCATCCCAGCTAGCTCTACGGAAGCCACCCTTGCCTCTTGCTTCTTGGTAGGCTTTGCGTTTTTCGGGCTCTTCCATGATTGATGCCCAAGCATGGACTGGGTCGCCGTGTTCTTTTTTGGCTGCGCGCCACAAATCCATCAAAGCCCCGCGTAAGTATGGATACTTGACTCTGAGCGGACTGTAGATATACCAAGAGAAGGAAATCCCTCTCTGGCAACCGCGTGGTTCGTAAGGAGGAAGCTCACCAGCCAATTGTTGATAGTCAAGAGCTTGCATTTCCCAGGTGACGATGCCATCCTTGACATAAACCATCCATGAGCAGCCACCAGTACAGTTGACGCCGTGAGTACTGCGGACCACTTTATCGTGCTGCCAGCGGTTGCGGTAAAAATCTTCCCATTTTCTTGTTTCTGGGCTATAGATATCCTTTATCCAGTTCATTTATTTTTTTTCACCTTCTCTAGTAACTCTTCTCGAACACCCTTGTTTCGTTGTGGTAATAATGATGTGATCAGCAGGTAAAGCAATAGCAGTCCGCCTAGGCTCATGCCAGCAAAAAGCAGTCCGTTTTGATCTAGTTCAGTTTTTGCTTGCTCTGTCTCTGTATCATTTTGCTCCGGAGTTTGGCTCTCACTGATTTTTTTGAAGTAGGCAGTGAGATGATAACGCTCCTCAGGAGTTAATTCTTTATTTTGGTAGATTGCTGTCATTGACGGGAATGGTAGTTGCTTAAGTACTTTCGGAAAGCCATCCTTGTATCTTTGATAAGCTTCGCTCAGGTCAGTACCATAATTACCGCCACCCAAAAATCCAGCTCCACTATTGTGACAAGCCATACAAGAAGAGGCTCTATTGTGGAATGCTAATTCACCAGTGAATAACTGCTCGCCAATTGCAGCATCTCCTTCAAGTACAGGTTCATGCTCCTCTGGGGCAGCTTCTTCTCCAGCACAGTCGCTAGCTTGATCAAGTTTTCCTGCAATAAGCGCGTCAAGAAAATCAATAATATTGTCGAGCTCCTCTTCGCTGAGTCCTAAGTCAGGCATTGCTACATTGTTGTACTTAACTAGCAGTTCTTTTGCGATAGGATCTTGCGCCAGCATCTTACTTGGTTGAGCAATCATCTTCCTTGACCAAGCTTTGTCATGTTCCTTATAACTAATAGCCAAATCAGAAGCCATGACCATACCGTCGCCGGCAATATTGTGGCAAACCAGACACTTTTCTTTGACTATGGCCTGTCCAGCCTTGATACTTGCTGCTGCGTAACCAGGAAATGCAAACAAAATCAAGACTGTTACAGCCAATTTGGTATATTTTTTCTCTAGAAGTGACATCTTAATCAAATCCATCCAAGCTAATGTTACCCACTAAGTTGATAAAATCCTTTGACTTAAATCAAGCCCTGGCTTCGATGAAATCTGCGTAATCTTGATCTAAAACCAATATATGATGTTCCCACCATTGTTCAAGAAAATCGACTAGATCAAATATTTTATCCAGCTTACCAGTTTCAATTTCTTGGTAGAAAGAAGTGATAGTCCTAGTGTAGAGTTCATGGGACTCACGATGCTCTTCCAGGCCTGTATAGTGATTGATTGCCATGTATTTCTCTTCTGCAATAAAGTGGTAATTACAATACTCCTTCAAGTCAGCCAAGGTTGCTAGAACAAGCTCCTTCTTGATGGTGTCCTGGCACATGGACCTGAGTAGATTTACCAGGGCAAGTAGACTTTGGTGATGCGTATCTAGAAACTGCTCCCTGACAGAATATTTAGACTCCCATTGAAGGGGTTCGTAAGTGCCTGGGATTTCTCTTTCTTTTTGTTTCATGTTTCAATTATGCTGCCTTCTAAGCTTGGAAGCTTTGATTTA
>JAPPOW010000156.1 GCA_028817775.1 Candidatus Melainabacteria bacterium
ATGATACCCTCAATTTTTTGAGCATATTCAAAGAAGTGTGAAGCAGGTGTCTCTAGTAATTCCATATAGCCATAGAGTTCACCGTTGACTATCACCTTCACTAAATCCTGGCGCGGCACTAGTAAGCCATGATCTTTCAAACTCTGCTCAAAGAGAAAATCACGAGTGAAAGATTTAGCCTGCAAAGTATAAAGTTTGAAGCGCTTCATATTTAGTGGTAGTTGCCCGCTCAAGACCTTGATATCCACTGAACCAAAGAGCTTATTCAAATCCTGATGCTCAAAGGTTCTGCCAGCAATACCCATACTAGCTACTGACCAAGTATCACCAGGAGCGCGCACTTTAATTAGTACCCGTCCACCAGTTTTCTTCAGTGGTCTACTGGCAACATCCTTAGGCAATGGATTAACTTTGTAATGCTTGAAGATCTCAAACTGTTTACGGGTTAATTCCTTGAGAGCTTTCTCCTGTTGCTTAGAAATATGAATCTCTAGACTCTTGGTTGCACGCTGCATATAAGCACGGCGCATTGCACTTGGATCTTCTTTCTCATCTACTTTGGCTAGAAGTTTCAAGCTCTGTAAATTAGCATAATCAAAGTAGATCTTAAGTTTATAGAAATCATCCTCTTGGATTTTAAATTTATAACTTAATTGTCCAGGCTGACGGCTTAGTTTTGGTTTTTGCACTAGCTTGGACTCTGAGTCATAGAGCCAGATACGAGGAGTCTTGGCTGGGCTTTTGACTTGAGCTAGTAGTTCAAGCTCACTGCTCTTAGCTGCAAGGAAGCGAAAATTATGCTCACCAGGACCACTTACTTTATTAGAGAAGCTCTTAAAAATATCACGCTCTAAATTATCAGCAATAATTTCATCGAGCACAAAGGGACTCTCTAAATACCAAGAGTTAGAAGCTAATACTTTACCTTGTTTGAATTTAGTTTTGACTTTATTGCCAGCTGGCTCTCTATCCTTGAGCAGCATAAACGAGAGCAAGAGTGCCACGCAAAAGATCACCAGAAAACTTAGACTGTAATTAAAGTATTTTTGGCGACTATCTTGCATTAAGCCCCCAGTTGATTTTCAGGGAAAAATAAATCGACTCTAGCGTCTGAATCCAGCTCAGAGACTACCTTCAATACCGCATCAGCCTTAGACTTAGCCAGGCTCTGCAAATTAAACACAAATGAACCAATACCATCTTTAGTACTCTGACTAACCAGACTTGCTTGGCATTGTTCTTTTAGTTTCTTTTGGATTGAATCAGCGTTGATTTGCTTCTCAGAATTAATAGTCAGGATCGCAGTTGCTCTATCCTCCATTGCTATTGCACCAATATTGTTGCGTAGCAGGCTATAAAGTAGAACCATGCCTAGTAAAACTAGAGCGTTGAGGAAGTGACCCACTGCACAAGCAAGTGAACCAGCAATAAGAATCAAGATGAAGCCAATATCTTCAGCCCGCTTGACTGGGGTTCTAAATCTAACAAAGGAGAGTGCACCCAATAAACCAAGAGAGAGTGGCAAGCTAAATTGAATCAACCAAAAAATCATAGTGATCGCTGGTGCCATCACTGGCATACTACGAGAAATCGAACCATCTTGCGGCTCATTTGCCCGGTAGTAGAACCTATAAGTTGCAGATAAAGCCAAACCAAAGGCTACTGCAATAAGTAGGGCAGCAATGAAGCGAATAATACCTCCTTCACCAAAATCACCCTGAAATTTCGTTAAATCTGCTAATAATGCATCCATCAAAGATATTCTATATTAATAGATCACTACTGTCATCCATCTGAGCCACAAGCATGCTAAGATAATCAACGTGAAGTCAAGCTGCAATAAAAGACTAGACCTTGGAACTGTCTTGGCAAACTACGAAGCAAAAAGAAAACCCAGCAAAAAAGGGGCAGCTTCAGCAAGTCCAGCAGAAAAGCGCGCCGCAAGCTTAGCTTTCGGGCGACTAAAAACTTGTGTTAAACAATCTCAAGAAGAGCTTCAAATCCTAAGTGATACTCTACATAAAGTGAAAGATATTGCAGATAGTGCTTGCTCCGACGAGAGGGTGGGAAAATTGACTGACAGCGCAGGGGGAAATGACCGCTATATATATGATCTAGGCTACGACACAGGACGAAGACAATTCAGACCCTCATTATCAGAAATTAAAAATATAATCGAAAAGAGTGCAACTAAAATTCTTGCAGCCTAGAACAACTTCTCAGCCCACATTAAATCAAGAAACTCTTTATAAGGATAAACCATAATCTGCAAACCCTCATCGATGCTTATCTTTCTTCTCTGATCATCTAGACTGACAACAATTGGCTTAGCTCGGGGATGCCTGCGACAGAATTCAATCAAGCCCTTGAGATCAGATTTTGATACTTGTTTAGAAATTTTCACTTCTATGGCATAATCAGCACGATTAATCACGAAATCAACTTCTAATTGATTTTTGTTACGCCAAAATGAAATATCAAAGAGTTTTTCTTTTAGCTTCTTGTATGCCATGATTTCCTGAAAAATAAAATGTTCAAAAGCGTGCCCAGCATCTCGCCCTTTAAGATCT
>JAPPOW010000117.1 GCA_028817775.1 Candidatus Melainabacteria bacterium
GTATTGCAGCCTTAATATTGATTTTTAACTAAAGATTAAAGCGAAGCATTGAAATTACTTGCTATTCTTGATAAAACTGTATTAGCAATGAAAATCACCGCACATGAAGAATATGGACTAAGAATAATTGTCCGCCTAGCAAAAATCCTTGGAACCAGTGACAAGGACCTGGTGGGTATTTCCGAAATTGCTGAAGCTGAGGGAATTAGTTACGAAAATACTGCTGCTATCATCGGCAAACTGAAAGATTCGGACTTAGTAACGAGTGTACGCGGCAAATTTGGTGGTTACAAACTCAATAAAGAACCAAAAGCAATCAAGCTCCACCAAATCATTGATGCCTTTGGCGAAGCGAGCTTCGGTATTGATTTTTGTGATAAACATAGCGGCAAGGAAGAAAGCTGCGTCAATAGTGGTGACTGTTCAATCAGACCGGTCTGGAGTGCTGTCAATGGACTCATCAATAATTTTCTTGCAGGTATTAGTCTAGAGGATTTACTGCAAAACGAACTGGTCGCTCACGAAATTGTCCAGAAACAAATTAATACGATTGGAGAAATACAAACGGCTTAAATTTAATGGATTCAAATCTAGAAAAACTACAAACACAAAAATACAAATATGGCTTCACCACCGAGATAGAAGCCGACAAATTCCCCAAGGGCTTAGATGAGAATATCATCCGCAATATTTCTAAACTCAAAAATGAACCTGAGTTTATGCTGGACTTTAGACTTAATGCCTTCAAGCAGTGGCAGAAGATGAGAGAACCAGATTGGGCATTAGTTCATTACCCAGAGATTGATTTCCAGGACATCATCTACTACTCTGCTCCTAAATCTAAGATGAACCAAGATGGTGAAGCTAAAGAATCATTGGAAGAAGTTGATCCAGAAATCCTTAGAACCTACGAAAAATTAGGTATCCCCATTGAAGAACAAAAACAACTCCAAGGTATTGCAGTTGACGCAATCTTTGACAGCGTTTCAGTAGCTAATACCCACAAAAAAGCCCTTGCCGAGATTGGGGTGATCTTCTGCTCAATCTCAGAAGCGATCCAAGAACATCCTGAATTAATCAAAAAATATCTTGGCACTGTTGTACCGCATGCTGACAATTTCTATGCAGCACTCAATGGTGCAGTCTTTAGTGATGGTACCTTCATCTATATCCCACCGAATACTAAGTGTCCAATTGAACTTTCTACCAATTTTAGAATCAATACCGAAGGCTCTGGACAATTTGAAAGAACCCTAATCCTTTGTGACGAGGGTAGCTATGTCTCCTACCTTGAAGGTTGCACAGCGCCTGCTTTTGACACTAACCAATTACACGCCGCAGTAGTTGAATTAGTAACAATGAAAGATGCTGAGATCAAATACTCAACCGTTCAAAACTGGTACGCTGGCGATGAGAATGGCAAGGGCGGTATCTACAACTTTGTAACCAAACGTGGCAAATGTCAGGGCAACAACTCCAAAATCTCTTGGACCCAAGTTGAAACTGGTTCGGCTGTCACCTGGAAATATCCAAGTTGCATCTTACAAGGAGACAACTCCGTTGGTGAGTTTTATTCAGTTGCACTAACCAATAATATGCAGCAAGCTGACACCGGTACCAAGATGATTCACATCGGCAAAAACACCAAGTCAACCATTGTCAGCAAAGGCATTTCAGCCGGCAAGTCGGAGAATGCTTACCGCGGCTTAGTGCGTGTTAGTCCAAGCGCTGATAATGCTCGCAACTATACTCAATGCGATTCAATGTTGATTGGTTCTAAGTGCTCAGCTAACACTACTCCATATATAGAAGTGGGTAATAATTCAGCCAGTATTGAACACGAAGCTTCTACTTCCAAAATTTCAGAAGACCAGCTCTTCTACTTACAACAACGAGGTATTAACATGGAAGATGCTATCAGTACTATCATTAGTGGATTTTGTAAGGATGTATTTAAAGAACTACCAGGAGAATTTGCAGCTGAAGCCAATGCGCTGATGAGTTTAAAACTGGAGAACACTGTAGGATGATGTCATTGCGAGCAAAGCGAAGCAATCCAATGCAAAGAGGAAGTCTACCCACTAGATTGCTTCGTCCCAAAGCTCCTCGCAATGACGGGAGACACAAGTTATGAGCGAAACAATAATCAAAATCAATAATTTACAGGCCAAGACCACTAGTGAAGATGGTGATATTGACATTCTCAAAGGCTTAGACCTAGAGATCAAAGCCGGTGAAGTCCATGCCATCATGGGACCTAATGGCTCTGGCAAAAGCACACTGTCAAAGGTATTAGCCGGGCACCCAGACTATGAAGCTACTGGAGGCAAAGTAGAATTCCAGGGCAAAGATTTACTCGAGCTTGACGCTGAAGAGCGTGCTAATTCTGGTTTATTCTTAGCCTTCCAGTACCCAGTAGAAATCCCAGGGGTTAACAATCTCAACTTCCTTAGAATGTCCTATAACTCCAAGCAAAAATATTTAGGGCAAGAAGAAATGGATCCGCTTGATTTTGATGATTTTATCGAAGAACAAATCAAAGTACTCAATATGGACTCAAGTTTCTTAGATCGAAATCTCAACGAAGGTTTCTCAGGTGGTGAGAAAAAGAAAAACGAAATCTTACAGATGCTAGTCCTGCAACCTAAGCTAGCTATACTTGATGAAACTGATTCAGGGCTTGATATTGATGCACTTAAATTAGTTGCAGGCGGTATCAACAAATACAAAGCTCAAGACAATGCGATTTTAATGATCACTCACTATCAAAGATTACTTGATTACGTTGAGCCTGATTTCGTACATGTACTCAGTGAAGGTAAGATCATCAAAACTGGTGATAAATCACTTGCTCTAGAGTTAGAGGAGAGTGGCTACGCAATCTCATGAATCAAGAATTAGAATTCGAAGAGAAAATAATCCGCGCTAGCTCAAAGCTAGCTTCTGACTTACGTTTCATTCAAGATCGTAAACAATTGGCACTAGCCAAACTCAAAGACCTTAAATTCCCGAATAAAAAAGAAGAGGACTGGAAGTATTTCAAATTCTCTGACATTCTTGATTTTGAAGATAGTGCTAGTGAAGCATTGAGCGAAACTGAGATAGCAAGTCTAATCAACAAATATGTCTACGAGGAGACTAGCAGTCAGTTAATTGTCACGGTTGACGGTAATTACCGCAAAGATCTTTCTAATTTTAACTCAGAGATTATAGTTGTAGCTAATTTCAATAGAGCAGATGAGCTTGATTCTGAACTTAAGTCAATCACCGAAGATTTATTTGCAAGTGGGCTAGAGCAAGAAAGCAGTTATTTCAAAACAGTCAACACTGTTCTGATGGACAATGGCTTCCTCCTAAAGATCAAAGCTAATAGCCATAGTGACAAAGCAGTGCAAGTCCTCCATATCTCAACCAAGAATAACTTCAACCAAATTAGATCACTGATTCATGCAGGCAAAAACTCAAGTGCAAATCTAATTGTCAACTATATTGGTGTCGGGAGATACCTAACCAATGCAGTCATTGAAACCAAGCTTGAGGCAGGAGCCCAGCTTAAATTAAACAAAATCCAGAACGACTCTCACCAAGCAACCTCTCTCTACCAACTCAATGCAAGCCTGATGAGAGACAGTGATTTTGAATTTAATTCATTTAGTTTTGGAGCACTCTCGAGCCGTGATGATATCAATATTGATTTACGAGAAGAGGCTGCTAGCGCCCAGGTCAACGGACTCTATGTGGTTAACCAAGATCGCAAATCTCATCACAAGGTTTGTATCAATCACCTTGCTGCTCATACCGAAAGTCAACAATTATTCAAGGGCTTACTACAGGATCAAGCACGGGCTGAATTCAATGGCTTAATAGATGTAGCTCGTGATGCCCAGAAGATTAATGCTGAGCAACTCAACAATAATTTACTACTTTCAAAACACGCTCATATTGATTCTAGACCACAGCTTAATATCCTGGCTGACGATGTCAAGTGTGCTCATGGTTCCACTGTCGGCATGCTTGACCCTGAGGAGCTTTTTTACTTGCAAAGTCGTGGGCTAACTGAAGCAGAAGCCAAAGCCATTCTTACTTATAGCTTCTGTCAAGAAATTATCAACAAGATTGATATTGAATCCGGTCGTAATTATGCCAGCAACCTAGCTTTCTCTAGCCTTGGTTCAAGCGATAACAAAGTACTAGCGAGCCTTGCTGGTAACACCAAATTTAAACATAGCCGCTATGACTAAGACTTTCAATATCGATGCTATCCGTAAGGACTTTCCTATTTTAAGCCAGTGCTGCTACTTGGATAGCGCAGCTACTAGTCATAAACCAACTCAAGTTATTGAAGCAATACAAAAATTCATGACTGAATCCAATGGCACCGTGCGTCGTGGAGTCTATGAACTTAGCACCAAATCAACTCAAGCTTTTGATCAAGCTCGCACTAAAGTGGCTCAATTTATCAATGCAAGCAAAGACTCAGAGATTGTTTTTACCAGAGGCACAACTGAAGCAATCAACTTAGTAGCTTATTCATTCACCGAGTGGCTTAGATTGGGGCAGCATAATATTACCAAAACGAGTGAGATCCTGACGTCGCAAGCTCCTCAGGATGACACCACCACTCACTGTCATCCTGAGACCGAAGGTCGTCAGGATCCCATCGCTGATGACATAGAAATTTTAATTAGTGGATTAGAGCACCACGCTAATATTGTGCCTTGGCAAATCCACTCTAACCGCATTGGCGCAAGTTTAAAATCTATCCCCGTACTTGATAATGGTGAGCTGGATCTTGAGGCTTATGCTGAGCTAATTAGCAGTGGCAAAGTTAAACTGGTTGCCGTCACCGCGCTGGCAAATTCAACAGGCAGTATCGTCCCAGTCAAAGAAATTATTGAACTAGCGCACCAGAATGGAGCAGCTGTATTGGTAGATGCAGCGCAAGCCGCAGCGCACCAAAAGCTTGATGTGCAAGACTTAGGTGCTGACTTCTTAGCATTCTCTGGTCATAAGATCTACGGACCAACTGGGGTAGGTGTACTATATGGCAAAGAAGAATTGCTCAATTCTATGCCTCCTTATCATGGTGGCGGTGAGATGATTGACAAGGTCACTCTCACTGAAACTAGTTTTGCCAAAGCACCTTATAAATTTGAAGCTGGCACTCCTGCAATTGCAGAAGTCATTGGGCTTGGAGCAACAATTGATTATCTCAACAAAATTGGAATGGATGCTATTGCTAACTACGAAAACGAACTTTATCAGTACGCACTGAGCAAATGCTCAGAGATAGAGGGTATGAAAATTCTTGCTAGCACCGAAAACAAGACTGGGGTAATTAGTTTTGTATTTGATGATATCGGTAGTTATGATATTGGCACCATGATGAATGAGTATGGTATTGCTATTCGCACTGGGCATCATTGCGCTCAACCAGTGATGCAAAGATTTGGAGTGGATTCAAGTTCAAGAATTTCAATTGCCATGTACAATACTAAAGAAGAAATCGATCAGTGTTTTGAAGCATTGAAGAAAACAGTAAATTTATTTAGATCGTCCTGACCCTGGAAGGGGTCAGGATACCGAAGGAGAAAACTAGAAATGTTACTAGAAGCACAAGACATAGAAAATATTTTACGTGATAGCCTAGCTATAGAATCAGTTCAGGCTATCGACCTCAAGGGCGGTAATCACTGGCAGATAAACATCATATCCAGTGATTTTGAAGGGCTATCAAGAGTCAAACGTGAGCAATTAGTGCAGCGTAGTCTCAAAGATCTACTAGCCAATGAATCGATCCATGCACTGGTAGTCAAGGCTAATACCAAGGATGAAATTTAAAGGAGAACAAAAATGCAATTTGGAAATCAAATGGAAGCTGAATTAAGCGAAGAGTTAAGAAAAGAAATCGACGGAATCCTGGCGAAGGACAAAGTCGTAGTATTTATGAAGGGCAACAAAGCAATGCCTCAGTGTGGCTTTTCTGATGCCGTAGTCAAAGTACTTAATTTTCACGGCGCAGAATTTGCTGACTATGATGTACTTTCTCGTCCGGAACTTAGATCTGGCATGAAAGTATATTCAGAGTGGGCAACTTTTCCGCAACTCTATATCAATAAAGAGTTCATCGGGGGCTGTGACATAGTCATGGATATGCACGAAAAGGGTGAATTAGAGCCCCTACTTAAGGCATAAGTAAAGCTTCTTAACTAAGGCTTAACTCCCATTTGCTCCAATTGGAGTATGAACGGATCATCATCAGCTAGTTTTGGTGGCGCCACTGGTAAGGCCAGTATCGGTCTCAAAGGCAACAACCCAAATGTCAAAGGCTCTAAGCTAGGTAGTTACAAAGAACCAACAGATGAAGATAGAGCATCTATTGGTCAGGCACTAGGCGGAGTAGTCCAACAATGGGCGACTACAGTACCAGGCTTTGGTGCAATGGCTGGCATGGCAGGTCTAGGTGGGGCTAGCGGACCATCGCCAATATCAGGACTAGATAGTATTGGCAAACTTTTTGGAGGTCTGGGTGGCAGTAAAGAAAGCCAGAAAGACGACCAAGTTGCTGAAGCAGATCCTGAAGACGGTGAAGACCCGGAAGAAGATGAAGCTCCTGAAACTGAAAAAACTTAAACAATTGAATAACTTGCTAAAATATAACTAATGGCGAGCTCCAAAAGCCCATGGCAAATAGATCAGGATCATATCTGGCATCCTTATACTCAGCATGCAATTGCTGACCAGCCACTATTTGTAAAAGAAGCCAAAGATGAATTTATAGTAGTTCAAGATGAAAACGGGCAAGAACTAAAACTAATCGATGGCATTAGTTCTTGGTGGGTGAATATCCATGGTCATTGCAATGACTATATCAATGAAGCAATCAAAGCTCAGCTAGATAAACACGAGCAAGTAATTTTTGCAGGCTTCACCCATGAAGCTGCTACCAGCTTAGTAGCCAAATTATTGCCAATACTACCTAAACCCGAGCCGGGCTCTGGCAAAGAATTGACTAGGGCATTTTTCTCAGACAATGGCTCTACTGCAGTAGAAGTTGCAGTGAAGATGGCGGTACAGCACTGGCATAATCAAGGTCATTCAGAGCGTCACCGTATTATTGCTCTCAAGGATAGTTACCATGGCGATACAGTTGGTACTATGTCGCTTGGTGGTAGCCCTGGTTTTCACCAAGCCTTCAAAGAATTGATGTTCCCGGTACACTTGGTTGATTCACCGAGCCCGCAAATAGTCAAACCCAATGCCAGATTGAATCTAGCTCAGAAGACTTTGGTCAAAGAAGAAGCCCAAGAACTAGCTGAACAAAGATGCCTGGAACAAATCACAGTACTAATCAATCATTATCCAAATGAAATTGCAGCACTAGTGATAGAACCATTGGTGCAAGCTTCTGGTGGTATGAAATTCCATCGCCCTGAGTTTTTACAACAATTGCGCAGACTTACTGAGCAAGCTGGCATTTTCCTAATTGCTGATGAAGTCTTCACTGGTTTTGGGCGCACTGGCACTAATTTTGCCTGCGAGCAAGCTGGCATAGTGCCAGACATGATTTGCTTGTCCAAGGGACTTACTGGTGGCTACCTGCCGATGGGGCTAACTTTCTGTAATCAAGAAATTTATTCAGCTTTCCACTCTGAATCAAGGGACAAAACTTTCTTTCATGGACACTCATATACCGGCAACTCATTAAGCTGCGCTGCAGCACTTGCAAGCTTAGAGCTCTACCAGAAGGAGAACCGTCTCAAAGATACCAACTTTATCAATATGGTCATGCAGCAAGAACTAACTGAACTTGCTGAACTTGAGCATATCAAAGATGTGCGGATACTTGGTGCTATTGGTGTGATTGAGTTTGATCAAAGTGGCGGCTATTTTGCTGAGCTTGGTCCCAAACTAACTCAAGAGTTTTTGCAGAGACATTTACTACTGAGACCACTAGGCAATGTACTCTACTTCCTGCCGCCCTATACTATTACCACTGATTCATTAAACTATTCAATGCAAACAATTAAAGAAGTAGTGTATCAATATACTAAGGAGCTTGCATGAGCTGGCTCACACAGATCACTGAACTTTCTCACTCTCAGCCAATAGCGTTCACTATTGCCTGTTTGATTAGTTTTGCTATCACCCCTGTTATTCGCGAGCGCGCTAGCAAGATGAAGTTTGAGGATCGAGGCGAGGACCGTCCTTACCCTGGTATCCCCCGTCTTGGCGGTATCGCAATTCTCGTTGCAATCATCACTACGATCGCTTTTTACTTGGTATTCTACGGGCGCTACACCCCTACTGGTATCAAACACTTAGAACTAGAGGGTATGATTACTGGCGCGCTAATAATTTTCTTTATTGGTTTACTTGATGACATTAAGCCAATCGCTGCCCCAGTCAAATTATTAGGACAGGTAGCCGCTGCGCTACTAGCTTGGGCAATGAATGTCAGGATTGAATTTCTAGCTAATCCAATTCACTATATTGATCACGCCCGCACTGCAGCAATCCCGCTCGACGATCTAACCAGTTTAATTATTACTGTGGTCTTTATGGTGGCAATCACCAATGCTATCAATTTGATTGATGGTGTTGATGGACTCGCTGTTGGTGTAACCATTATTGCCTGCTCAGCTAGTTGGGCAATAAATTTGAGCCCAATTCTTAATCAACCCGCTGGAGCGATTTTGGCAGCAACCCTTGCTGGTGCTTGCCTTGGGTTTTTGCGTTATAACTTTAATCCTGCTCGTATCTTTCTGGGAGACAATGGCGCCTACCTGCTCGGCTTCTTGCTTGCTTGCATCTCTTGTATTGGTCTAACCAAGAAAGTTACGGTAGTAACCCTATCTCCAATTATTGTTTTGATTTTTGCAATTCCGATTCTTGATATTGTGCTTGCAGTCATTAGAAGAGCTAGCCGTAATCGACCAATAATGAAACCAGACCTTGAGCACCTGCATCATCAACTAGAAGATCAAGGCTTTAGTCATAAACAAATCAACTACGTTTTCTATGGCATTACTTTTATTGCTGGTTTGATTGGTACTTCTTTATTAGGACTTGATATTGCAGCTGAATACCTAATTATTTGTGGCAGTATTCTAACAATCTGGCTGGTCTTTAGCCTTGTTCTCAATCGAAAGAAACAAAGGTCAGAGAATCCAGCTATAATAAAGCCTCGTGTCAATCGCAAAAGAACTAGAAATCAGAATCCAAGACCCGCGCATAATCCTCAATGAGTTTTTTGGTTATTTATCATTTACAACTGGTTTAATCACAGCAGTGATGGTTCTCACAGATCATCCTTTATATGAACTCCTAAATAAAGTTATGCTCACCAGCTGTATGTTTCAAAATGTGCCTTTGTTAATGGTTTACATGCCACAGTGGCGAGTTTTAATTAGTCTTGGAATCTTTGGAATTATGGTTACCAACTGGTATGCTACCCATCCAATTGGACAAGCTTTCCGTGAAGGTTTGTTTGTCAGTATGATCAAAGTTGACTATAGCTATGAAGCGCTTGTTAATTATCATCCTGATAAGTATCCACATGAATCAGATCTGCTCGGCAAACAAAAAGAGCCTGGTTTCTTCACTCGTTTATCAAACTATATCAACACGGTAGTTAAAGAAATGATCATTCGCTCTGGTGAGATGTTAGAAGAAATAAAGAAAGGTAACTGGAAAGCATTTACCACTGATGCGATCCGCTCACAATTTTTCTCATCTCTCATGCGTGTCATCTCAGCAAGCCCATTGTTTATAATTGCTGTATTTGAATTGCTAGCCTACTTTGAGCTCTACCAAAAATCTCAGTTCTATATTGATACGGCTGCAATCTGGACCACTATCTCGGTGCGCGCCCTGGCTTTTTCAAGTTTCATTGATGGACTATCTAAGATTGCCTTTGGCTTTATGCGTGAAAGTATAATGATGCGTATTGGCGGTAGTATTTTTGCAGCTGCGCAATTCTACCTAATTTTTGCTGGTGAAGATGCCCTCAAACTAGTTATTCCGCTTTCATTAGCTGGTCTGGCTGCCTATCCTATTGTAGAAGGCGAAAGATTACGCAAAATTGCCCTCACAAATAGGGCTTAACACCTATCAAAAGCCTTAACCATAGAGACTTGTATCTTTATCATGGGGGCTACCATCGCACAATTTGCATTTTTGCCATCTCTACTTGGAGCAGTAGAGGATAAGCCTACAGAAGTTGAAGTCAAAGATGGCGATAAATTATGGAATCTTGTTGTAGGGAACAAAGCAAAACTTTCACTAGCTGCAGGAACAAGCCCAGCAAAGATTATCGGCAAAAGCCAAGACTGGAGCTCCAGTGACAAAACTAGCAAATTTAACCCAGGCAGAATTGTACCTGGAGACATTATTGAATTTAGTAGCCAAAGAATCAAACTAACTAGAACTCTAAGAGACGGGAAAATAAGCTTCACAAGAGACCTTAGTGATTTGCCTAAAAGTGACTTTGCGCCAAATCCTCAAGAAGTGAAGTTTCCTAACTTACCAGCTCCAGCAAAGAAAGATGAATTCAAAGCGTCTGGAGAAAGTAAAAAGCCAAGCAGCCAAGAAACAAGAGTTGCGGACTGGGTAAAAAAATATGCTCGAGTTTTTGAACCTCCCCCTGGTACCACAGTTCTTGGCACCATTATCATTGACCCTGGTCATGGTAAGTATATGAAAGATCTAAGCAAATCTGATGATGATCATTATGACTCAGGCGCTTCATACCACTTCAAACGCAATGCCCAAGGAGTAATTACAGAAACAAAACATGATGGTGCTGTAAGTGCCAAAGCAGCCAAAAGCTATACTGGCAGAGCAGATGAAGCTGTAATCAACCTACTCATTGCAAATGACACAGCAGCAGAATTAGCCAAGCAAGGCTATCGAGTGATTGTCACTCGCAAAGATCAATACTTTGCTGGCTACAAAGGAGAAGGTAAGATGAGACTTGGAACTGCGACACCAGATCGAGAAGGAATCTTGGCTGATATCATTGATGTCTATAAACCAGTTGCAATTGTCGACCAACAAGGTAATGCTGATCCAGATCCGAGTACCAAAGGTCATAGAGGTTACTGCAGAAGAAGTCACACAAGCTCAAGGCAAATGTGTGAAGCTGTTCAACTAGAACTTTTTGAGGGCGGGCTAACCAAGCATGACTACGATAAACGCGCAAGAAACGAAAGCGAAACTCAACACGATACTATCAGGGTTGCAAGACTTGCATTTGAAGCTGGTATTCCTGGCATCATGACTGAAAATGGTTTCATAAGTAGTCCAAGTGACCTTCAAGTACTACTTGAAAATAGAGATCTTCCAAATACTTTGGACCGCAAAGATATTGCAAGGGCAATAGCCACAGGTCTTATAAAGTCCTTAGAACCTGTTTTGAAAATCCAATAACAGCGTTACGCTCGCCCTCATTTATGCATAATAAACTTCGGGTAAACTCAGAAAATCAACGATTTTCTTCGCTCGCAAGCCTT
>JAPPOW010000161.1 GCA_028817775.1 Candidatus Melainabacteria bacterium
TACAAAAGTTTTGCACGAGTTAGAAAACAGTCATTTATGACTAAAGTCAAGAAAATGGTAGCTAAAAATGATCTTGAGTCAATGAAATTAATTTATGAACCTGATATGGCTGACTTGAAAAAATCCAGAGCAAGCTTAAACAATAAGAAGATGTCTAAGCTTAAACGCATGAGAAAAAAGAGAAAGCTTAAATTTAATCAGCTGATGGCAGAATCCACTCTATCAAGAACCTTAGTTCTTGAAACCAAAATTACTAAGTGTAAACAACTAGAAAAACTAGCAAAAAAGCTACTTAAGAATAGATCCGTACAAATGGTTATGCTTGATTATATGTCAAAAAGCAATACTATTGCTGATGGACAGCCAAATGATTTTTACTTTAGCAATAGAGGTCAGTTTGCATTTAATTACCAAGAAGGTCCATTGTGGGGTCTAAAAAAAATCAATACACCACAGGTTTGGCAAGACAACCAGGGAGAAGAAACAATAGTTGCAGTAGTAGACTCTGGTGTCGATTACAATCACCCTGATATTAGAAACAATATTTTACGAGATGAAAATGACAATATTATTGGCAGCGATTTTGCCGCTGATGATAGTGACCCAATGGATGTAACGGGTCATGGAACCCAAGTAGCAGGAATCATTGCAGCTGAAGGTGACAATAATATTGGCATGATTGGTGTTGCACCAAGAGCAAGAATTATGCCTGTAAGAGTCATTGGGGATGATGGCACTGGTTCATTCTCTGATATTGCTGATGGTGTCGAATTTGCAGTTAATAACGAAGCAGATGTCATCAATCTTTCTTTAGGTAGTGAAGTCATTGATAGCGGTATTAATAGATTTCTTGCTCGTTCATATCCTCAGAATGTCGCTTACCGTAATGCAATCAATGCAGGCGTGATCCTAATCAAAGCAGCAGGCAACAGTAGTATTAATGTTAATGGAGGAGTTCCAGATGGGGAAAGATCTCAACTCTTTGATGCAGCAGTTACAGTACCTGAACTGATTACAGTTGGAGCAAGTACTAGAGATGACACTAGAGCAGAGTTCTCTAACTTTGGTTCAGAACAACTTGTTGACATTGCTGCACCAGGTGGTTCTAATACTACTGTAAATGTCACTCCAAGACCAGATATGACACCATTCTTGGATATAAGATTTTTTACAAATCTTCGTCAGATCTTTGATATTTTCCCTGGCTTATCAACTACCAAGCTTAATATTCTTTCTCTGGCTTGTAGTGTTTGTCCAGATACATTTGTACATCTTGAAGGCCGTGCGGAGTCTGTTACAGTAGACAATAGTCCAAGTTACACGCCATCCAGTGGTGGAGTTCATAGTGCAACAATCAACCTTAGTAATATAGACAAGGTTAATTCCGACTATAGTACGACAGATGGTACTTCTTTTGCAGCTCCTTATGTTGCTGGCGCTGCAGCTTTGGTGAGATCAGTAGTTCCTGATCTCAATCAAGCAGATATGCGCGAACTATTAGTAAACAATGCTCAGGCAATCACTACTGATGAAAATATTGGTCCAAGATTAGACATTGCAAGAGTATTTAACTATTTGAAAAATCTACCAAGCCCTGAGCTTAATAGCCCAGCTGATAGCTTTACTACAAAACTTAATCGTAGACCTAGTTTTGAGTGGACTAGAGTTGTTGGTGCTGAATATTATAACCTGATGATCAATGAAACTGTTATAAGAAGTTCTGAGACTTCAAAAACTTTAGAGCAAGATTTAACTGCAGGCAGCCATAACTGGAAAGTTCAAGCCTGTAATTCCTTAGCTTGTGGCGAATTCTCTGACTCAAGAGTGATAGTAGTTGAAGAATTTGATATAGTTCCTGAGATTGTTAGCCCACTAAGTGACTCGATACTTGAAGTGAGTGACTTTATTATTGGCTGGCAGCCAATCCCTGGAGCTTCTATAAGTTATAGCTATAATGTAGTGAACGTAGATACGGGTGAAACCGTTGCTAATGATACTGTATTTGGTGCTTTCCCGCGTAGCGAAAACCTTGAGGCTGGTAACTATGAACTTCAATTACAAGCTTGTCTAGGCAACGAGTGTAGCGACTTTGCTAGAAGAAATTTCACACTTATTCCAGACATTCCATTTGCAGCTAATTTTACTAATGAAATTGGTGAGACTACTAATGTCCAACCTAGCTTCTCATGGGAATCTATCATCAATGCCCACAATTACAACTTGACTATCAAGAGGGCTGCTGATGAGCAAGTAATCTTTAGTACAGAGCTTAGTGAGACTAGCCTGAGCCTATTGATTCCATTTAAACCAGGTAGCTATATTGCTGAACTTAACACCTGTAACGATCATGGCTGCAGTAATACTGTGAGTCAAGCCTTTACTATCCTAGCAAGTGAAAGACCAAGTCAGCCAGAGTTTTCAAGCTTTGATCTCATCGGTGAAACTCAGAATAAAAATCCACAGACAAGCTGGAGAGACAATATAAACACAGAATTTTATAGTATCAAAGTCATAGATTTTAATAATCAAGAAATTGAAACTGCTA
>JAPPOW010000120.1 GCA_028817775.1 Candidatus Melainabacteria bacterium
CATCTATGGTTACAACGCTGGTTCAATTCATAATAAATTGCGTGATTCACATTTTGTAGAAGAACATGGTGGTAAGACCAAAGCTAAGAAAGGTGCCCGTAATATGACCAGCTTTGATTTTGCTAATTCAATTTGTAAACCTAATATGGATTTGTTTAGTTCGTTTATTTATGCCTATGGTGCGCTGCATGGCTTTGGTCATGCTGATTTAAGTTTCCATGACAATTCTAGGCTCAATTGCTTGAGCCCTATCCCAAGAGACGTTTCTACAGGCTTGTACAGCCCTTATTTCAAAGGTGACCAGGGCAATCAGAATCCTAGCTTTGCTTTAAGTTTAGCTTTCTTTGATTTGCTGGCACCGCAATGGCGCCCTGATATCGTTGGGCGATCAGAAAGTTTTCTTTTACACAAAGCAAATGGCTTTGAAGCAGATCTTAGCTATCACCATTTTGCTCATATGCCAGCAACTTTGCGTTACTACTATAAGCAAAAGAATGTAGATGATTTGATTGACTATGCTAAGTATTGGGCAGGCTCAGTCTCTCGCGGCAATCTCAAGCGCCGAGTGGAGAACTTTAGTTACGCTCTTGGAGAAGTTGCTAAGGAATTATCTCCTGACCAAAAACAAATGCCTAGAGTCGTCGCTTATCACTTGCGTAATGCTTTGCAGCTCGCGGATACTCATCCTAAAAATCTTATTAGCTCTAAAGCTTCGGTTGGTAGTCAGTATTTAAAGAAAATTATTGAATCTGTTAGTGGACAAGAAATTAAAGTGCGTGACTGGGAGCTTAGAGCACTAGCTAGTCGTAATCAAATTGTTGAGAGTTTAGGCTTGCCTGCTGCAGGTCTTGATCTCTCCCAAGCTGGTTCAGTGATTAGCTTTCTTTATCGTAGGGAGCTTGATGATGAGCTTCAAGTAGTTTTCTTAGAACGAGGTCCTAAGCTTGCTAATGGGAATTTTGAATTAGTAGAGCGTGGTGGTAAAGAAGCTATCAAGCCAAGCAAGGTGCTTGACCTTGGTGCTAAGGCTTACCCAATTGATAAAAAATCACTAGCCTTAGCTCAAATTAAGCCAGCAGAAAAACTTAGAGCTTACTACTTTAAGATTCCTAAGGCTGATGACTATAGATACTTAGGCTATCACTTGAGTGGTGATAAACAAGTTTGGGCTAGTCGTGAGTTTGTTGCTGGTCCTAAGATTGAACCAGTTGATCGCAGCTACACTAAAGAAAAACTAGCTAAGTTTTTTGATATTGCCGGTAGAACTTTAAGTATCAAAGCTAAGCCTCCAGTAGTAGAAGGCAGTCTAGAAATTCCTCAAGGCTATAACTTAGTGGTTAATCAAGATACCAAGCTTGAGTTCGCGACTAATGGCTGTATGATGGTCTACGGTACTATCAAAACTAATCCTCAAGCGAGTTTAGAGCTTGCTCCAGTAGCAGCTGGCTGGTCTGGAATTCATTTCCTCAATAATCAAGATCTTAATTTAAGAAATATCAAGATCTCTAGTATTGGTGATTCTAGTTATGGAGTTAAATGTGGTGGCAGAGACTTTTCTGGTGGAGTTTCCTTCTTTGATACTAAGGTTGAACTAGAGAATGTTCAGGTTCTTAATTCTAATGTAGAGGATGCGATGCACTTCTTGAGATCAGAATTGGTAATGAAAAATTCATTAGTCAGCGGCGCGCAGAGTGACGCGATTGATGCTGATTTTTCTAATTTGCAGATTAATAATTCTAAACTCGAGGGCTCCAAAGGAGACGGGCTTGATCTTTCGGGTTCACTAGCACTCTTGAAAGGATTAGAGTCTATAAACCAAACTGACAAGGGTTTATCAGTTGGCGAGAATTCTAATATCTTTGTCTTTGATTCAAAATTCTCATCGAAAGAATATTGTATTGCTATCAAAGATAGTTCTAGACTCTATTTGGACTTAGCTACTGAATTGGTGGAGTGTAAGACTCCAGTGGGTGAATATATTAAGAAGCCATATTTTACTAAACCTAGCTTGCTTAAAATTTAAGCTCTCACGTATCTAACACTTGGCCCCTTGCCTAAGCGTTTAACTTGCTTACTTGCTATAAGCTTGTTCATTTTCCTGGTAGCCTTGATTTGAACTCAAGAGTCTTAGATTCTTCATCTTCTAGGTATTGCACCAATTGCACCACGTTTTCGTGAAATGCACCAATTGCACCAGGCTTGGGTTTATTGGTGCAATTGGCTTAAATCCCTGTAAAACCTAGCTTTTATTACTCTATCTGACAAATTTTCTCTAATAAATTGATAACCAGCTTCAGCGATGATCTCAAGCTCGTCTGTGTGTTCTTGGTAGTACTTAACTTTAGAAAGTAAATCATCAAGCGTGCCGTCGTAACCAATATAATGCTTGCCAGCTTCAAGTCCTAGGTTGGTATAGATCTCTGAATCTACTCCCAGGTAAGCGCAGCGGCAAGCCATAGCTTCTACAAAACTAATAGATGGCAAGCCAATAATTTCTTCAGGCGCAATCACCATCATATATTG
>JAPPOW010000045.1 GCA_028817775.1 Candidatus Melainabacteria bacterium
CTCTAGTAGATGATAATGTGAAATTAGTGAGTAAATCAAAGCTACACTCACAACTAAGCCAAGCACTAGATCACGCCACTTCTTTTCTTTGATTGCAAGCAAAACGATCAATGGTAACAAAACTAGACTTATATACTTGACCATAGTAACCAGAGTGAGTACAAATATTGAACTAGCGAATTTAGATTTAGAAGCTAGATAGACACTAAGCAAAATCCCGAAGCCCATAATTAAGTCATTATGAGCGTTCCACAGAAACTCAGCAATTACAAATGGATTGAGTGCAAAGGCGGTATAAAGCCAGAGACCATGCTTATGATCCTCCAAAAGCTTTTCTAGTAAAGTCAAAGTCGCCACAAAAATTCCATAGTTGAAGACTTTGAACAAAAGCATCGCTAGCCACAAATTACCGCCAGATAAAGAAGTTAAATATTTAGCCAAGAGCATAAACAAAGGACCATAAGGAGAAGGGTTGTGCTGCCAAAGAATATTTTTGAGCATTGCTTGATCACGCCAAACATCAATATCAGCCACTACTGAGGAGAAGGGATTAGCATCATAAGCTACTTGTTGCCAGCCGCGTGCAATATAGCCCCAGAGATCAGAAGAATCAGCAGGAATAATCAAAACTGCAATTGCAGCAAGCCCTAATGCTAAGTTACGAATTTTCTTAAAATCTAATTGGGGACGTTTAATAAAGCCAAAAACTAAAGCTGAAACAATCAGCCACATCGATAGCTCATGCACTAGCTTATAAATAAATTCAGGCTTGAAAGCTTTACGGGCAAGCAAATCTGCTGCTGCTGCCCAGAGTTTGGAACCAGCTTCAAGTTCTATTGGCATAAAGAAACTTTTGAGCGGTAGATAAATCAAAGCTTCACTAGAATTTGCTAGAGCAAAAGCAAGCCAGGAGCCAAGTAGAATAATGAAAAAACTTAAGTGAAGCCAATAAGCTTGCATAATCACCATTATAATATTGCTTATACTTGACTTTGGACCAGCCAGCATGTTAAAATAAGACCCATGGTTATTGCTTCTCTAGTCCCTAAATCACATGTCCTAGCAAGCGCTGCAGGCACAGCCTCTACTAGAACGGAGCCTGAGAGTATAAAGATCAAAAGACCTCCTAAAGCTAGAGAACAGGCTGCAGATTTAGCTCGTCCTCCCGCAAAAACGAGACCAGAACTAGCTCGCAAACCTGAAGCTCACAGACCTAGTGGAGCAACAAGTTCAGAATCTAGAATTACCGAAGCTGTGAAGAAGCCAGAAGAAATGTCACTAGCAGAATTAGTGGCAGAGCAGACTGAAGCACTTCAGCATCACATTGTAATTTCACAAAGCGATCAGCCTAGATACCTAAAACAAATGGCTTTGGATGCCCTCAATGCTGTTACAGAACAAATTCAAAACAGATTAAAGCAAGGTGAAGCTCTAGTCAATAATGGTACAGTCATCGGTCCTAAAATTACATTGCAGGCAATCACAAACTATAGTCATGTTCATGAAAATCCATTTCCTGAAGCAATTCGTGATATCGCAACTAAGAATCTAAGAATGGTCAGAGGATGATCTATAAACTCGGTATATAACCACCATCCACCGGTAAAGCTACTCCAGTGATATAAGAGGCTTGCTTCGAAGCCAAGAAACAAACAGCAGCTGCAATCTCTTCAGCTTGAGCGAAACGAGCCATTGGTATTTTGGCTTTGATTTTCTGCTCAATTACTGCTTGGTCAAGATCAGTTGCAATTGAATTAGCATCAGCCTATTCTAACTTAGTTTGGTTACGCGAAACACAAACTAATTCTAGCAAAAGCCTAAGCAGTTTGTTTGTAACGCTCACTCTCATTGAAACCTTGAACCACACGAGTAAGGAATCTCGCTGAAGAGCGTCCTAAGAAATCTTCAGTATCCTGAGGTTGATGCAGAGATATATGATGCGAGTAATTCCCATCAGCATCTTTAGCAAGTTTCTCAACCATATCATCAGCATGAGTAAACTCGATCAACTCACCATTCTTCTCATCTGATGACCACTTCAAACGAGATTTGATATAGTCTCTAAATCTCAAAATTTGACCTGAGACTCTATCTACCAATCTTTCCATGAAATTAGTCTTCTGAAGTTTCTCCACTTCTCCCATCTCTGGGAATTTATCCATTAGCTTAGGAATATATTCTTTCAAAGCTCTTACTTGACCCAAGGTCCAAGTCTGACAAGTACCAAGTAAGTTGTCCTGAACATCAAATATATCCATACCTGGAGCCTTAGAGATTTCCTTAGATAGTTTAGGCAGTCCATCAATTGCTTGATCCATTCTATCGGCTGCTGCATGAGTGAAACCTTCAGGACTCTCTGGCATTGGATAAGTTATATTACCCTCATCATCAGCAAATGGTGTACCAAGGTGTAGGTTAATATTAAACTCAGCTAGATCATTATTGATTGCTTCAAAGAAGCCCTTCCACCAACCTTCATTAGGTCCATTGTGACCAAGGTTAACTAGCATAATCTTCTTG
>JAPPOW010000231.1 GCA_028817775.1 Candidatus Melainabacteria bacterium
GCACACTGTGAGCCAGCCGAGACAGAGCCACTGCTCTGACGAGGCGGTTGGGGAGTCTACTGGGGATTCGGAGCACACCCTTGACCAGGTGGTGAGGCAGCGTAGTGCCGAGCCGCCGGCAGCTGAGGAGCTAGAGGCTACTGGGGGCTTATGTGAGGTAGGTGTGAGATGGTACCCCCAAGGGAATTCGAATCCCTGCTGCACGGATGAAAACCGTGTGTCCTAGGCCACTAGACGATGGGGGCCCTAAGAATCGATATTATAAAACGAGCTTGAAGATTCTAGTGGCAAACTTACCTAAATTTAAACTTCTTTACGAAATAAGGGTTAGTTTGGAGCCTGCTTTGTGGTAAAATTTGAGTATGTACTCCGAAAGTAGCAGCTATTTTCGGAGTCGGATCCGAGAAATGCAGGAAAAAATACCTAAAATTAAACGTTTATTGCAAATTGAAGAGGATTATAGTTGTTTTCTTTTTGGGGCTAGAGGTAGTGGTAAAACTACACTTATTAATGAACTCTATCAAGATAGAGCAAAAGTTTTTGACCTATTGGATGTTGAGCTTGAGTCTCGTTTGCAAAGAAATCCAAATCTATTGAAGGAGTTGGTTGAGGACTTGGATCAAGCAACCAAGTATGTAGTTATTGATGAAGTGCAAAAAATACCAAAATTGCTTAATCTGGTTCACCAACTAATAGAAAGCACAGATAAATTTTTTATTCTTACAGGATCAAGTGCCAGAAAGCTCAAAAGAGGGCAGGCAAATTTGCTTGCAGGGAGAGCCTTCTCATATTTCTTGCACCCCTATACAAGTAAAGAACTTGGCGATAGTTTTGATCTAGACCATGCTTTAAGATGGGGGATGCTTCCTAAAGTACAGGAATTTAAGACTGAAGGGAGTAAATCAAAGTTTCTCAAAACTTATTGCCAAACCTATCTCAAGGAAGAAATTTTTGCAGAGCAGTTTGTTCGGGCACTTGATCCCTTTCGTCACTTCTTGGAATTAGCTGCTCAAATGAATGGAAAAATTTTGAATTATTCAAAGCTTGCTAAGGATATTGGAGTTGATGATAAAACTGTAAGTAAATACTACTCAATTCTTGAGGACACCTTGATTGGTTTTAGTCTCAAGGCTTTCAAGCACTCGTTTCGTAAACAACTTGCAACTAAGCCTAAGTTTTATTTATTTGATACAGGAGTTAAGCGTTCGCTCGATAATAGCCTGACTATCCCATTGCAAGAAAGTAGTTTTGCTTATGGTAATGCGTTTGAGCACTTTGTCATTCTTGATATAATTAAACTTGCATCTTACTTCCACGATAATTATCGTTTTAGCTACCTCAGGACCAAAGATGGTGTAGAGGTCGACCTTGTTGTAGAACGACCAGGCTTGCCCCATCTATTTATTGAAATCAAAAGTTCTAAAGAAGTTGATACTAGTGAGTTGAAGAATTTAAGTCTACTAGCCACAGATTTTGGTGATTGCGAAGCAGTTTGCTTTTCTCGTGATAAATTAAATCGTCAAGTTGATGATATAGAGTTAGTTCACTGGCAAGAGGGTTTAGAGAGATATTTTTGTTGATTTTTGACTTAAGTCAAAAAAAATAAAGCAGAGCCGGCAGGAACACCCGGCTCTGCTATGGCTTTACTGGACTTTGACTTTGATTTGTTTTGTTTTGGCTTGCTCACGCTTAGCCACGCTAACTGTCAGAACCCCATCTTTATAGTTAGCATCGAGCTTGCTTGAGTCAATATCATCGCCCAGAGGGAGAGCTCTTTGGAATTGACCGAAGTATCTCTCAGATTTGAGATAGCCTTGATCTTCAACTTCCTCTTCAAGTTTTTTCTCACCGCTGATGAATAAAGTATTGCCTTGTACTTCTACTTCTATATCATCTTTGTTGAGACCAGGTAGATCGGTTTTGACGACTAGCTTATCACCAGCATCATGAATGTCCACCTCTGGTAACCAGCTACCAAGCTTGCTATCCAGGTCATCCGATAGTCCAAACAATGGGCTATCAAAGAATGTATTCAGGTCCGTGTGCAATCCTTCTAGTAAACGAAAAGGGCTTGCAGAACTTAGACCGTTACGTCTTTTGTACGGGATTAGATTCATATATTTTCTCCTCTTTAATTTAGAAGCGCTCGGCTTCCAACTCTAGAATCACTTTGATGCCATCTACTTTGACATTGCGTTCATTCATTAGATACCAAACCTGATCCAACAACTTCAATTCACGCTTGGAGTAGAGTCTTGACTGTCCCGCTTTATTTCTCGGGGGGGAGACCACTCCGTGGCTATCAAGTTGTTTCAGGACCCAAATTGGTATCATAAGCAACTTGCAGACAACACCTGTGGTGTAGATTGGCTCGTCAGCATGAATATAGAACTCCTCAAATTCCGCTAGTGCTGGGGCTTTAGTTGCCTTGACTTTGGTTCTTTTGGCTGGCATAGACTTTAACCTACACCTATTATATACCCATTTTCGTAGATTTATAACATATTTTCAGG
>JAPPOW010000101.1 GCA_028817775.1 Candidatus Melainabacteria bacterium
GCGATGGACCAGGGGTGTATTGAAGCTCTTCAACTAAGTTAAAACCATCTTCATTGTAGTACCTTGGATCTGGAGGTATAGTTACTACTTCAGCAGGGGCATCAATAATTGATGTAGACGGCGGCTCCTGGGCAGCAAGTCTCTCACCGATACCTGGAAGTGAAGCTGCGCCTGCCGCAAGCATCCCACCAGCATCTCTCAGAAAACTTCTTCGACTCTGTCTGTCATTATCAACTACTGCCGGTGTGGCTCCAAGTTTTTGCATAGGTTAAACCTCTTAAGGTGAAATATTAGCAAAAGCCGAACGAATCTGTCAAGATATATCCCAAAGTGCCTTTAAATGGTGACATGAGTGACGTCACTTTTACCAATTCCAGCTATTTAATCTGTGCAAGCACTAGCTGCACAAATCTAGACACCTATCTATCCTCGCAAAATCCATGTATTCCTTACTACAAAAGTAGCGAACATCGTTAGCCAGGGTTGCCCCATTAAACAAGAAAGAAAAGGCGCCCGCGTGGCGCCTTTTCTTTCTTAATTTAGTAGAGACATGGCGATAGGGACTAGATCCACGAATGCGTAGCATGAGTGGATAAGACGGTTGTGAGAAAACTAGCAAGCAAAGTTAGCGGAGTTAGGACCCGTCTTGGGCATCGTAAAATTGCATCGCAATTTAGATGCCCCTAGTCCCATTACCGTTACTAAAGACTAATTCTAATCAAATCCCCCAAATCTTCATTGAAAGATCTAATACCCAATGCAATAAAGTCATCCCTCTCGAGATCAGTGTGCTGAAGCATCCTCTTAAAAAAGTTAGACTTGATATTTTTCCATTCATCCACCAAAGGTTGGAATTCATCTGGTGTACATGGCATAAAGTTGACATTAGTTGTACCGTTTTCATGGATAATTTTAAAACTTAAATCATCAGGTCTTGTTGCTTCAAGTATGTACCTAAACTTTAGTAGATCTGCAAGCGACGGCATTGCCATCTCAAGAGCTGTAACTTTATCTAATACATCTGGGTCATCAATTACTCTGGCATTAAGATTTACACCAGGTTTATAAGCAAGCTTTTGAGGGTGCATATGGTAAAGTTCTAGGTCACGTGGCAGTTGAGCATAATCAAGGTCAGCATAATATTGATGCTTAACAGCCCCTTCAGCCAAACTAGTTTTTCCTCCTAGACAGTACCAGGTATTACTACTATCTGAATATAGCCACACACCTTCTTGGTCACTAGTCATAGCTAAATTCCGCAAATCAGTAGTTCCTTCCTCTCTACTTCTTTCTGTATAGTAAGCCGCATTAGAGCTAGTAAGTGCTCCATCTTTCGATACAAAAACTTCATGAGCATCAAGGACTAAATCACCACTATCGATATAATCAAAATCCCTATCTAAGATTGCATTTCTGAGTCTCACAGCGACCTGTGAATCTAACCCTTCTGCAAAAAGCTCTAATTTTTCTAGCTTCCCTGGAAGACTACAAATGGCGAAACCTTTATCATTACCAACAGAGGCATCTTGGAGAAATTCATCAACTTGAGCTGGGGTTAAACCTAAAATTTTTGTGCCGAGATCTAAAATTGTATCTATGCTTCCCAGTGGAAACATTTCAGGTTTAGTGAATTTCATAAATGATTGATATATTGTTCCAGGATCTATACGTAATCTATGATATGCATCAACTGCTCTTCTAAGTGGGTCAAGTAGTGTCTGACTATCTCCCATTTCACCATCTAGCGCTATCAGGATGTCACCGATTTGCTTGCAGTTTAGACCTGCTTCAAACAAAGTCGGTAATACAATAATTGAGTTGTAAATATCAAAGTACTCATATTTATCTTTTTTGTAACCGAACAGTCTAACCCACAGATTCGCTAACTCATCACCATCAATTTTGCTTCTACCAGCACTAAGAAAAACCCACTTTAATTCATTTACAATACTGCTTTGGTGAATACCAGTATCTTCATAGTGAACCAAGTATCTTGAAAGCTCAGCAATACTTTTGTTCGCGCTTCTAATATCAAAGCCTGTTTCATTAGCTGCATTCAAACAGGTAGGTATAATTTCAATTACTCTTTGGAGAAGAGTCGAAAGTTTGGCTTGATTTGAGCTATGGTGCAATTTCGATATAAGGTGATTAGCCTCTTCAAATGAGAGAACTGCCTCAAGACTTTCTATTAACGGACCTATGATTTCATTAAAACCAGGTTCTGGAATAGGCACCCATGCACCCCCTGGACCACGTGTTACCCTTTGCGATGGATTTCTACAAGTTTGATCTAAGCTCGCAATTCTTTCTTCTAATTCTTGCTTCTGTTGATCAGTGTATGGATTAGCTTGAGTATCTACTCTTAGAACGTCATCCAGTTTGCGTAAGTTTCTAGTTTCAATTCGGTCATCTCGAACTCTGCAAGTGAAAATATAATCAAGCTCTTTTTGAACCTGCTGTTGCCGCGAGACAGGAATACCTGCTGGGCTT
>JAPPOW010000053.1:0-11978 GCA_028817775.1 Candidatus Melainabacteria bacterium
GATCCTTACGGTCACTTCGTTCCCTCAGGATGACATCAGTTAAACAAAGCTGCAAACTCTTCTTCTCCAATAATTTTGACCCCAAGCTTCTCTGCCTTATCGTATTTTGAACCAGGACTCTCACCGCATAATAAGTAAGAAGTTTTTTTGGAGATTGATGAACTGACCTTACCACCATTCTCCTTGATCTGCGCCTCATAGTGTGAGCGACTTTGAGCTAGTGTGCCAGTAATCACAAAACTCAAACCTTCTAAAGAACTGCCCAGCTGTTTAGTAGTACTAGCCTCTAGTTCAAGCCCAGCTGCTGCCAGATTAGTTTTCAAGTCCTTATAAGAATCTGATTCAAAATAGTTCTTAAGTGAGAGAATAATTTTAGGACCGAGTCCATCCACCTTCTCCAGTTCAGCACCTTGATTTTGCAGGACTTCCTGTTCAAGCGCTTCAAGACTAGGAAAGTATGAATCAATCAATTCAGCGACATTAGCACCAATATGCTTGATACCAAGCGCAAACAAAAATCTAGCAAAGCTACGCTTACGACTAGCAGCAATTGAATCAATTGCGTTTTGTGATGATTTCTCTGCCATTCGCTCGAGCCCAGTAAAGTCCTCTAACTTTAATTGATATAAATCAAGTGGTTGCTGAATCAAAGCTTGCTCTAGCAAGGCTGCAAGCAGTGAAGGACCAAGCCCACTAATATCCATGGCTTTTTTTGAGCACCAATGCTCAATGCGGCGCTGCACCTGGGCTGGACAAGTAGCTACATTAGTGCATCTATGGCTAACATCCTCTTGCTCGACTTCTGAGCCACAAACTGGGCAAGCATCAGGTACCGTGATCTCTTCAACCTTAGCTCGCTTCTCAATATTGACTGCAATAATCTCTGGAATAATTTCACCAGCTTTGCGCACGTCAACCCAATCGCCGATCTTGACTCCAAGCCGCTCAACCTGATCAAAATTATGCAAAGTTGCTCGCTTAACTGTAGTACCAGCCAGTTGCACTGGCGCCAGGTTAGCCACCGGCGTAATAGTACCCAAACGTCCCACTTCATAGCTCACCGATTCCAGTTGGGTTTCAGCAACTTCTGCAGGGAATTTGAGCGCGATAGCCCAGCGTGGTGATTTGGCTGTAGAGCCAAGAGTACGCTGCAGGTCAGCTTGATCTACTTTGACCACCGCACCATCAATCTCATAATCCAATTCAAAGCGCTGCTCTTGCCAGTGATAGTAGAGCTCGATAACTTCATCAATGCTTTTGCAGATCTTGTTGTGCTCAGCATTAGTTTTGAAACCATAGCCAGCTAATTGATCCAAATCCTGATGATGCGAGCCGGATTGTGGAAACAAAGAATACAAGAAGGCATCAAGCTTGCGACTAGCAGTCACCTTAGCGTCAAGCTGCCTCAGTGAACCAGCTGCAGTATTACGAGGATTGGCGTAGATAGTACCACCATCACGTGCTTGAGCTTCATTGATCTTGGCAAAATCACTTTTGTTGATAAAGACTTCACCACGAACATGAACTGGCTGCTGCGATTTGATAATTTGTGGCAGAGTTTTGATAGTGCGTACATTGGCAGTGACATCTTCACCAGTTTTACCATCACCACGAGTTGCAGCCCGTAGTAATTTACCATCTTGGTAATCGATAGCAATACTCAAACCATCAATCTTGAGTTCAAAAACATAATCACGCTTGGTTTCCTCGCCAATGATACGGTTGATACGCTGTTCCCATTCGCGAATCTCATCTTCACCAAAGGCATTAGCCAAGCTGATCATTGGGATCTCATGCTCTACTTTAGTAAACTTGGAAGCAGCTACTGATTCACCAGCATACTGGCTAGGACTATCTGGACCAACCCAATCCGGGTGTTGCTTTTCCAGTGCCAAGAGCTCCTGCATATGAGCGTCGTAAACCGCATCCTCAACTTCGGGTGCATCATCAAGGTAGTAAGCCTCGTTCCAGGCTTTGAGTTTCACAACAAGTTCTTGGTATCTTTCTACTTGAGTAGCCATAAGCTAGAACCAATCATCACTGCGGCAAGAATCGAAGTCAAAGTAAAGATTAGAGCCAGTTTTAAACCCACAGCCTTACGGTAAACCAAAAAGCTAGTGAGATTAATACCGGGACTTGCCAGCATAAAACTTATTATAGTGCCAATTGGCAGACCCAGCTTCAAAAATTCCTGACTCAAGGGCACATCAGCGCCAGCACAAAAATAAAACGGAAAAGCAATCACCGAAGCAAGTGCAGCTGAAATCAGTGGATTGGAGATTGGCTCAAGCATTCTTGCCATCAGGTCGGTGTCACTAATACTAGCGATATAAGTTGCAATCAAGACTGCAACTATAATCCAAGGCAGAAAGCTACGCGAGATTTCCCAAATATCCTGCCCTAATTTTTGCCAAACTGATTTTTTATGAGCACAACAATCATCATGATGGTGATGAGCAACAGCAAGCTCAAGTTCAAAATCCTGAGGAGCAAACAAAACTAGTAAATAAGCAACCAGAACTCCAAAGATAACTGAAGTCACAAAACGCAAAGCAGTTAGCTCCCAACCCAAAATTGCAGTCAAAATCAAAGCTGGGATACTTGAAGCGTTGCCAGCAACAAGGAATGCTACTAGTGGTGGCCACTTCAAACCTTTCTCATGCAGCTTGATAGCCAGTGGGATCATGCCACAAGTACAAATTGGAATCAAAGAACCAATAAAACTTGCCATCAAGACTGATCCAAAACCCTGGCTAGAACCAAAGATCTTCTGCAAAGTTTCATCACTAACATAGTGATCAATCAAACTCGATGCCACAATGGCAATCAAGAAGACCGGTAGAATTTCAGCAAATAAATGTAGTGCGTGGTTTATCATTGACTAACACAACAGATGAAGCTTCTCGGACATGGATTTAGTGAGCGTGCTCGTGGACACAATGCTCCGCGTGCTGTATGGCTGTCGCAATATAAACTGTTGACAAAATCGTAAACAAGAAAGACTGCAGTAAACCAACTGCAAGCTCAAAGCCCATCACAAATACCGGAATAATAAAGTAGGTAAGAGTAATGAAGGTAGAAAGCAAAGTCTCACCTGCAACTGTGTTAGCAAAAAGACGCAAAGACAAGGTAAGCGGTCTAACAATTAAATCCATCAATTCAATCAAACACATTGGGTTGAGCATATTCCAGCCCTTTTCGGTAAATCTGATTGGTAGGAAAGACTCTATATACTTCCAACCACCAACTTTAACACCAGAAAAAAAGTAAACAAAGATCACCATCAAAGCCATCGCTGCTGGAACATTAAGATCAGCCACCGGGCTAGCTCCATGCCAAGGATGTAGATGCACTGCATCATGACCATGCGCGCCTGCTTGATGTACAGGAATCTGCGGCCACCAAGAGAAGATCGAACCAAGCTTCCAAGGTAATAAACCAGCATAGTAGCAAGTCAAAATGAATAAGAAGATTGAACCAATAAAGAAGGTATAGTTGTTGGCACGTTTTTTGCCAACTTGATCAGTCACCAAACCTCTAAGGAAACCAAAGATAGTCTCAACAAAGTATTGTCTTACCCCAAATTTAGAAGTATCAGCACTAATACCAGCACTTAACGACCATGCTAATAACAAAACAAAGGCCATACATCCCCACGCAAAATAAAGCGTATCGATGTGAACTGACTTACCTAGTATTTCTCCCGTGATGTGATGCATTATAGTAAAAACCTATCGCTATTAATACTAGCTGATATAGAAGGAAGGCAAAACCAGCTGCTATAAGATTAAGCTTAAATTTGACAATAAGTACAGCTATAATCCCAGCAGTCAAGACTAAGCGCATGCTGGAAACCAAAGCCATCAATACGCTTATCTTACTTGTCTGTTCTTCGCCAGGCACCGGCAAATCAAAGCCCTTATAAAGTAGTCTCAGATAAATATTAAAAACAAAACTTGTTATAAGGAAGGAAATTGCAAAAGCCGGCTGATAGAAATAAAGTGCTACAGCAAGCAAAATTGCAATCAAGCTATGGATCATAACGGTAAGTTTCTTCATTTCAGATTCTTAGCCACTACTATCCTCGAGCCAAAGTCATTCTTACGTAATGAGTCAACTTGCCAGCCACTTTCTTTAAGCAAAGCATCCAGCTCATCATCATTGTAATAACGCAAGAGCATACCATCACGGTACTCATCATTGTATTGATGGCTACCATCTTCAAGTACTTCATATGTGCCCTTCTCGCCGCTAGCAACTTTATCAAAGACCCCAAACATGATGCCATCGGGCTTCACGAATTTTTTGATTGCAGACAAGAACTCCTTGCCTCTATCGTAGTCAAGATGCTCGAAACAAGCATTGATCAAAATGCCATCAAAATGGTTCTCTGGAAAGTCCATTGCAAAAATATCACCTTCAACAAAGTTAATATCCTCAAGCTGACGCTCAGCCAGCACGCCATTGGCTAACTTGATAGCTGAGGGAGAGATATCGATACCAGTAAGTTTGAAGCCATGTTCTTGCAAATAAAAACTAAGCCAACCAGAACCACAAGCTAGGTCCAGAATATTTTGGCATTGATGTTTTTTGAAGGCTTGCGGAATCTCAGGGATATAATCCAAAACATCAGGGATGCTGGTATTAGCTTTCTTGACTCGTTGCCAAGCATCTTCCCAGAAGTCTAGATTTTTTTGGTATAGCTCTGCTTCTATCATTGCAGACTATTGTAGCAAGCTGCGGGGAATTAGACCCATAGACGATTAACTCTTCAAGAAAGGCTCAGCCTTCTTTAACAGCTTAGCAATTCGATCAAAATGAGCCTAAGGATCAAGTCATTGAGCAAAAAATTCTAAATTCTAGACTCATGGAGTTACTTAGACAATAGACAACATCGACTCAAGCACTTCATTGTAAACTCGCATCACATTAGCGTTGGCTGCAAAAGCTGTCTGGAAACGAATCAACTCAGCGGCATCTTCTTCCAAAGAGACACCACTAGTAGCAATTCTATCGTTATCAAGTGAACTAAGCAGTGCTCCACTATTCTCAGCTTTGGAGATAGCAACATTGGCTGCAGTACCATAACTACCAACAATATCTGTCATTTTGTTACTCAAATTAGAAGATGAATCATTGACCCCGCCCTGAATCACCGAAATCTTAAAATGCCCTTGGTTGTTAGATAAGCTAGCATCATCAAAACTTGCATTCATTTTAAATCTAACAAAGGCTGCACTAGCTGGAATGGTACCACTATAAGAAACCCTAGACTCAGGAGCACCAGCAGCAGTAGTAAAATTACCAGTAGAACCAATTACAGTACCAGATGAATCCAAGAATTCATACTGCACCAAACTATCACTACCAAAGCCATTGGTACCAGCATTGACCAAACTAGCTGCATTGCTCGAATTATTAAGCACAATGCCATCAGCATGAATAGTAATCTCTTGTCCTGGCACTAGTGGCACTAAACTTTGTACATTGCCTGTATCAGTTGAATCGATGTAGACCATCTGAGTTTTGGCATTGTCACTGACGATATTGTTGCTATCAAAAAATAAATTAGCAACCTCATCAACAATTGATCCATCACCTAAGTTTTGAGTTTTACCAGGAGCAATTAGTTCTGGGTTACTCATCACCCCAGTGATCACACTAAAAGTACCAGCAGCATTACCGGTAAACAAAGCTGAGCCAGTGTTACCAGTCTGAGTAGTACCTAGTTGTAATAAATCATTGACTGATGTTTTGATACTCATGGCTAAGTTATCAAGCATCTTACGCATCTCAGGAATATCTTTGTTGGTGGCTTCAAGCATGCCACCAATCTCACCTTTGACATTATCAAGACTGCCTTGCCTGGTGAGCAAACCATCAATACTGCGCAGAATTAAAGTTGCAGGGTTAGAGTCAAGGATATTGTTACCCTTCTCTACATCAAAAAGATATTGTCTACCTTGATTATTAAGCACTGTCACTGTAGTACCATCAGCACCATTGGTAGTAGCTGCAGTTAAGCCAAGCACAGTCAAAGCGGAACCACCTGTAATATCAATCTCAGCATCAGCATCATTGACAGCATTCTCAATCAAAGCAGTCGAAATCACCAAGTAACCATCATCACTTAATGAAGCAATTGTACCTAGACCACCAGAAGCTTTGAAAGTGTTATTGATCTTAGTTACTACATCACGCATTGATGAGCCAGCTTCAAAGTTGACAGTGAACGGTCCAGTAGCAGTGCCAGCACCATTATCAACACTCAAAGTTAAAGTGTTAGCACTTGTGGTGATACCAGCAATTGCATCTTCAATATTAGGGAAGGCATTAGTAGCAGTCACCTTGGCATCACTGCTATAAAGAGTTGTAGTCATATTACGAAACTGGCCGTTGACTTCAGTATTAACATCAAAATTATAAAGCTGCATCGCTCTATCAATCAAAAGATCACGTCTATCTTCTAGTTCTGTAGAAGGTACAGCATTAGCATAGGACTTCAATACTTGTGCATGCACCTCACCAAGCTCTTCAAGCACTGTATTAAGTTCAGTGACAGCACCATCAATCTGACCACTGGTCTCTAAATCCAAATTACGTTTCAAAAGCGATATAGAGGAATCAATTTGATTAAAGGCATCAGCCAAAGCATCAGCCGAGTTCACAAAAATACTTCTTGCAGTACTTGAATCAGGGCTTGCAGCAAAATCCTTAGCCGCCTTGAAGAAATCTGTCATCTTGGCAGTAAGCCCAGTCTCACTTGGCTCACCGAGAATATTGTTCATGCTAATCATCAGCTCAGCAAACTTTTCATCAAAGCCTTTGTTTGAAGCTTGTTCACGGTAACTTTGATCAAGAAATAAATCTCTAATTCTCTCAATATCTTCAATGACCACACCAGAGAAGGTACGCATCACATTGACCCCTGGTAAATTAGTAGTATCTCCTTGTTTAAAATTGATTCTTTGACGAGAGTAGCCAGGCGTGTTGACGTTAGCAATATTATTACTCGCCACATTCAGACCAGCTTGCGCAGCCTGCATGCCTGATGTACTTATTCCTAATCCTCCAAATGTTCCGGTCATGCTACTACTCCTATCCTAAAAAATCCCTCAAACTTTGACTAAAGAAATTAGATGTGGTTGCAATTGAAGTCTCAAGTCTTGCTTGAGCATTTGCAATATCTAAACTAGCCTTGATCATATCCAAATCCTGCACCGCTGCTAAGCTTGACTGCAAGGCAATCGATTTATCTCCTGCAATATTGTCCAAGCTCTCAATTCGAGCAATTCTTAGACCAACAGTTGCAGTCAAATCATTAACCTGATCAAAGTTAAAATCAATATCATCAATCAAACCACGCAAGCTTGCAGCATCATTGGCGTTGAGCGCAGTGATAACAGTCTCAAAGTTGTTATAGACACCAGCGTCTTTACCTCTAAAAATTTGTTTACGCACATAGATCTCATCGGTCAAATCCGAATCACTAGTACTAAGCACACTGATTTGAGCATCATAACCAGCAGTACTACCAGTAACCAAGGACGTATCAAGATTGAGATAGCCAGAAGGACTCTCTTGGGCAATTGATCCAGCGCCACCAGCAGCAGTAAAGGCTGCATTAATCGCAGCAATGATATCGCTCAACTCATCACCAGTACTAAGAGTCGCGGTAAAAGTATAAGTATTACCACTACCATCCTTAACTTCAAAATCAAGATCACCACCACTACCAGCTACTGTTGGATTAACAGTACCATTGGTCATTTGCGCAGAGCTTGCTGTTGAAATAATGGCATCTTCTATATCAACACTAGAAATGATTTCGTCAATCTTTCTTTGACGACCATCATCTGAATTGTGCTTATAGACTGAAGCAGAGTAATTTCCATCTTCTGGCACTCTAAGTGTCATCAAATTAGTTTGCTGACCCGAGAAAATATAATTGCCGTTGATTCTAGTATTAACCAAGGAGCTGTATGAATCAACCAAGGCTTCTACTTCTGTAACATAGGCTGTTCTTTCACTAGAGCCATTACTATCATTTCCAGTAGCAATAACTATCTCACGGATTCGTTGCAAAATATCTTCCATACCACGCAAAGCCGTTTCCGCTGCTTCAAGCTCTTGCTTGGCTTGGACTCGATCGCGAATTCTTTGTTCAACTTCAGCAGTCCTAGTACCAATCATCATTGACTCAGTAGCGGCAGCTGGATCTTCATAAGCATGAATAAATTTCTTTTGGGTACTGATTTGATTAGAAAGATCAAAAACATTGCGTTGATTAGTGGTGATCTGGTCACCAAGCATATTAAACATCAATCTAGTGGATAATCTACCTATCATCTTACAAACTCAAAAACCTAAATACACTCTGCTGTAATACCAGCGCCGATGCCTGCATCGCCCCGCCCATTGCTGCCTGGGCTGCATTCACCTCCTGAATTGCTTCTGCAATCGGGATTGTGGCTAAATCTGATTCCTTAATCTCAAGATCAGTTCTCAAATTAAAGGTACTACTTATAGAATCAGCAAATCTTGCTTCTATATCTCCTAATTCTGTTTCTACTGAAGTAATTGCATCAAGCATCGCATCCAAGTCCACTAAGACTTGACGCACCGCTTGGTTGTCCTCAGAATTATATGCCTCTAACAATTTGGCAAGAGCAGTTTGAATATTTGTACTAGTACCAGTGGTGGTACCAGCTTCTAGACCTAGATCACCTAAAGTATTAGGCAGGCTTGAACCTGGGCTAATGATAATCGCAGCAGCTGAGTTCTCAATATTACCAGTAACTAAACTGGTGTCAAAATCAATTGCACCACCGCTTACTTGGGCAATAGCACCAGAGCCACCAGCTGCAGTAAAGGCCGCATTGATCTTAGTTACCATGTCACTAACATTGTCACCAGCTGTAAACGAGATGTCTCCTAGATTGTAAGTATTGTAACCATCATTAATAACCAAGTTCATTTCAGCAGCTGAAGCCAAAGTTGCCGGGCTCGGCACTGAACCTGTGTAGTTAGCTGCACTTGCAGTAGCTGCAAAGAGATCATCTAAACCAACACTTGCTTTCTTATTTTCGATTACTCTATTGCCAGCATAAGTGTAACCTTCTAAATATTCACCCGTAGAATAAATTTGACCTTCATCAATATCAAAAACTTTTTTGTCAGTAGCCAAGCCAGAGAATAGATACTTGCCATTGAGCTGAGTATTAACTCCGTCAAAGAAATCCTTCGCTAGACCTTGGAGCTCCTGTCCAAAAACCAAAAGTTCAGAAGGACCAGAACTATCAGAACCTGCACGCAGCGCACTTGCACGGATTGAACTAATAATTTCTTTGAGTCCACCAACAGTGGTTGACATCAAACCAATTTCTGAAGCTGCTTTAGTTTCATTAATCTCGATAGTTTCAAGTCGTTTGATACGAGCACGATTATTGAGTAAGTCTTTGGTACCCCCTATCTGTTCATAATTATTGAGGTGTCTCTGTTGCGTATTCATACGCGAGCTGTGCTCCGCAAAACTCGATTGACTTCTGGCCACGTGCGAGATTTGACTAATGAAGCTGTTAAGCGTTGAGAATCGACCAATATGAGGCATCTTATTGACTACAGACCCCTCTACAAGGCTCATTCAGCTAGATTCAATGTATTATTTTGTAAGTTCAAGAGGGCTAAATAGTTGATTATCGCTATATTTTTGGCTTGAAACTAGACTCCAGCTTGCTAAATAGTCTATACTAAAAGACCGAGGCTCGGGCGCATAGACTAGCCCCGCCAAATGAGGTCTATATGGCAACAATTACTAATCCAGGCAGCCTTGTAGAGGCCCCAAATTACATGCCAGATCCTAAGAATTCAAGGATCGCGGTGGCTATGAGTGGAGGAGTAGACAGCTCCACTGTACTGGCAATTCTTAAGAATCAGGGTTATGAACTTGTCGGCATTACAGCCTGGATTGTTTCAGGTACTGGTCGTTGTTGTGACAATGGAGTGATTGATGCAGTTAAGATTTGTGATCAGCTTGGAGTGGAGCACCACGCCATAGATTTACGTCAAGATTTTGCTGAAGGTATTGTGCGTGATTTCCACGAATCCTATGCTCGCGGTGAAACACCAATCCCTTGTATCTCTTGTAATAATGATGTCAAATGGGGTTCACTGTTAGCTTATTCAATTGAAAAACTCGGTGCTACTCATCTGGCTTCTGGTCACTACTCAAGACTCGCTCATCAAGATGGACAATTTGGTTTGATCAGACCAAAAGAAGCGCGCAAGGATCAAACTTATATGCTCTGGGGTTTGACTCAGGAGCAGCTCTCGAGGACTGTATTCCCGTTAGCTGATTTAACTAAAGATGAAGTGCGCGCAATTGCTGAAGAAAATAATTTATGTGTTGCTAGTAAACCAGAATCGCAGGATATTTGTTTTGTTAGTAACGGCATGAGCAATGCTGATTACTTGACGCGTGTGCTGGGGGAGAAACCTGGTGAGATTATAGAAATCGAATCGGGTGATGTGCTTGGTGAGCACAAGGGTAGTTTCAATTATACTTACGGGCAGCGCAAAGGTCTTGGCATAGCTTATAGTGAAGCACTTTATGTAGTTGAGATTGATCCAAAATCTAACCGAGTCTATGTTGGCACCCGCGATAAATTAGAAGGGCAAAAAGCTTATGGTAAGGATTGTAATATCCTCAATTCTAGCTACATCAATGATGATGATTGTTTTGAAGCTATGGTGATGATCCGTTACAATATGGATGCAGTGCCTGCTCGAGTTAAATTACTAGCTAATAATGAAGTAGAAGTTGAGTTCAATGATCCAGTGGATGCAATCACTCCAGGTCAAGCAATTGCTTTCTATGATAGAGAGACTGGTAGCGAATTAATCGGTGGTGCTTGGATCACAAGGGAGGAACGCGCATGACTGTCATTGTGAGGAGCGACAGCGACGTCGCAACCCCATCGGAGCTAACAAAGAAGATGAGAAAAGACCTAATACTACTCAAAGATTATAGTGTTGAGGAAATCGATTCAATTTTAGACCGCGGTGATTTTTGGGCGGACAATCTTAACTCCAAGATCTCTAGTGCTCCGCGTACTGTAGCTAATCCAGTGGTAGTCAATTTATTTTTTGAACCAAGTACTCGCACTAGATTTTCATTTGAACTTGCTGCTCGCAAGCTTGGTTACCATGTGCTCAATTTTGATGCCAAAAGTTCTAGTACTGCCAAGGGCGAAACTCTCTATGATACCTTGAGAACTTTTGAAGCCATGGGTGTTGACACCGCTATCATCAGAACCAGTGAGGAAGGTATTTTGCAAGAGATTGCCCCGCAGGTAAATGTCTCACTCATCAATGCTGGTGCTGGTGCTAATGAGCATCCAAGCCAAGCCTTGCTTGATCTACTGACTATCCGCCAAGAGTTTGGCAGAATTGAAGGACTGCAAGTAGCAATTATTGGTGATGTCAAACATTCTAGAGTAGCCAATTCAAACGTTATTGCTTTGAGTAAATATGGTGCTTCAATTCGCTTGGCTGGACCAGAACAGTGGATGCCAGCACAAGTTGAAGGCGATGTACAAATCACTTCAGTTGATGATGCCATCCAAGGTGCTGATGTGGTGATGATGCTGCGAGTTCAAAACGAGCGCCATGCTCTTACTAATACTATCGATAACTACCTAGAATCCTATGGGCTAAGCAAAACTCGTTATGCTGCCATGAAAGAAGGAGCAATTATTATGCACCCAGCTCCATTCAATCGTGGTATTGAAATTGACGGTGATCTCGTGGAGAAACCTAATTCAAGAATTTATACACAAGTAAGCAACGGTGTTGCTATTCGCATGGCAGTACTAGAATTATGTAACAAAGCTTAATTTTTGATTCAAGTCAAAAACCAGCTTATTTTAGGTGTTTCGACTCTACCAAATAAGATCTTCAACTTGTTATTATGTATTGCC
>JAPPOW010000053.1:12276-43418 GCA_028817775.1 Candidatus Melainabacteria bacterium
AGTCTGCTGAAGCAAGAAGAACTACTGCATCTAAAGCTGCAGCACCAAGACCAAGTGCAGCTCCCGCCAAAACTTCAGTAACTCGCACCCAAGATACCGCTGCTGGGGCAAAAAAAGAAATCAAAACACAACTTAGTAAACTAATTGCAGCAGTAAAGAACTCATCCAAACGACGAGAACGGATAGCAGGTTTCACAGACCAATGTCTAGAAGAATGCCAAAAAATAATAGAGCCTGGAGCGCAGTTCGGGGGAGGTTTAGAGAGAATAAGGGGCATTGTAAACCAGAAACTTGCAGAGATCCTTAGCAGAGTTGAGGAATGGGGAGCAGCGACCAAAGCAGCCTTTGATAGTTGCAAGCAAGGCTTAGAAGAAATTAAGTCTGAATACCGCAGCCCAGAACTTGAAACAGAACTAAATACAGCAGCAAAATTAATAGAACGAGGCGCAAGACTTGCAGATCTTATGGCTACAATCTACATCCGGCATCTAACTAACACTATTGACGCAATGCTTCCTGGAAGATTTATCAAAAGATCAGAACTAGAAGATTTTGATCAACAACAAGAAGAATTCAAACAAGCCAAAATTGAAATACCAGCCTCGCTAGAAGAATTAGCGGCTTCGTCTGGAAACAATATCTACAAAGCACTAGCAGGAGCAATAAGCAATCATCTGAACACAAGAGACGGAGGCACCGAAAGCATATATCAGCTGCAACACATGATGAGATCACCGGTTGATGAATTTGCACAAATGTGGAAACACTACTTCCTTAAATTTGAAAGTTCCGCTCTTGAACTTATCTCAGATATAGAATCTGGTGAACTTGGCAAGAGAGAAATTATAAACAGAGCAAGAAAGCTTAGAGAACCTCTATGCATCGCTCTTGCTGAAATCAATTTAAGAAACGAAACTCAATACCAAGATAGCATTCCTGGCTTTGCAGAGAGAAAGATTTACCTAGAAAAAGTAATTGAATACCTTGATGCAGATGTGCCAATGCTAGAAACATTGGAACAAATCAGCTCATTTGCTGAATCAGCCGGCTTGCAAGAATTAGATGGTCAGGATCCAGAGCAAAGTTTTCAAGAGGCTGCAATTAGAATGATCCGCGAACATCTTGAAGAGCTAGAAAGTCGCCTAGATGAAGCAAGAAGCCTATGAAATTAGCAAGTTAAATTAACTTGCTAGAATATAAACTTGTGATCCAACAAATCCAAACCAAAGTCAAATCAAATGAATTAATCGCAGACAAGATCTATAAACTAGTTCTTAGTGATGATTTCGACTTAAATCAATTTTTACCTGGTAAGTTTATTCACATCAAATGTGCAGATGGGCTTGATCCATTACTCAGAAGACCAATGAGTATTTGTAATATCAATGACTCGGGTGATGAGATGGTGGTGCTCTATAGAGCTGATGGCAAGGGTACTAAATTACTCTCTCAGAAAAATCCGGGTGATGAATTAGATATGCTCGCACCACTAGGAGTTGAGTTCCCTACTGAGCAAGTCAAAGCGGGCAGCAAAGTACTGATGATCGGTGGTGGTATCGGAGTGCCGCCACTCTACTACTTATCACGCAAGCTCAAAGCTCAAGGAGCTCAAATCAAAGCTATTCTTGGATTTAATGCTGCTAAAGACGTGTTCTATGAAGACGAGTTCAAAGAACTTGGTGAAACTTATATCACCACTATTGATGGCAGATATGGTCACCAAGGCTTGGTGACTGATTTAATGGATGAAGATTACGACATTCTTTATACCTGCGGTCCTACTGCCATGATCAAAGCAGTCCAAGCCAAGGTGCCAGAGGGCAAACTAGCTTACATGTCATTAGAAGAAAGAATGGCCTGTGGTATCGGCGCCTGCCTTGCTTGTGTCTCCAAATCTACTGACCCAAATTGCAAATCTTATAATAGAGTGTGTACTGAAGGTCCGGTATTCCCTATCAACTCTATAGATTTGTTATGAAAGCTTCAAGAGCAAGGCTTGCGAGAAGCCCCAAAGGGGCTGTCCCGAAGTTTATTAGTCATAAATAAGGGCGAGCGTAACGCAGCTATTGGAGCTTTCATGACAAATCTAATACTGTTATAATTTGGTCTTGCAAATGGAAGAAGAAGTAAATACAAATATTGATGATTTACATGCAGCGGCGCAAGAAGCTGATCAGGCCTGGGCAGATTCCAAAGAAGGCTCGGAACTCAAGCAACAGGTGGACCAACTGCAGGCTCAATACCAAGAACTTGATGATAAATACAAGCGACTTTGGGCTGATCAACAGAATATGGTCAAGCGCAATCAGAAGGAGAAACAAGATCTCCACAAATATGCTGCTTTTGCCACACTTGATGCTATTTTGCCTGCGCTAGACAATTTTGAATTTGCCAAAAAAAGCATCAATGGCAATACCAGCAGCGAAGAATGTCTCAAAAGTATCGATATGCTGCAAGAACAAATACTTATGAGCCTCAAATCAGTAGGTATGGCTGAAATTGAATGCAATGCTTTTGATCCAGAATTACACGAAGCCGTGAGCAAAGTAACAGACCCTGAACAAGAAGAGGGTAGTATTATTGAAGTACTCAAAAAAGGCTATAAACTAAATGATAGGGTCTTACGAGTTGCAACCGTAGTGGTTAGCACTAAGGAGTAAAAGTGTTAGATAGAAAACAAAATTTTTTAGTTATTGGCTTGGGACGCTTTGGTAGTAATGTTGCGCAGGTTCTTTATGAAAATGGTCACGATGTGCTCGCTATCGATAGTTCAGCTAATCATGTCCAATCAGTCATTGACAAAAAAATCATCGCTGATGCCATGCAACTAGATTGTACTGACGCCAATGCACTCAGTAAACTTGGGCTTGAACAATTTGACGCTGCGATTGTGGCAATCGGTTCAAGTGTTGAAGGCAGTGTGCTTGCTGCAGCCAACCTTAAAGAACTGGGTGTCAACAAGATTCTAGCCAAAGCAAGTGACCACCTACACGGTAAGATTCTTGAGAAGATAGGAGTGGATACAGTAGTCTATCCAGAAGCAGAGACTGGTAGATCACTCGCTCGTCAGTTACTGGGACTCAACTTCCTTGAAGAATTTGCTCTCAATGAGAACTTTAGTATCGCTGAAGTAGCACTGCCAAAGGAATACGAAGGACAAACTATTGCTGATACTGATATCCGTAGCGCCCATCACCTCAATATTCTTGCAATAAGAAGATCGGGTGGTCACTTCAGTGTTTCACCAAGTCCTGGTACTTCACTCCAGAAAGACGATTACTTATTGGTCATTGGTACTGGTGAGGATATTGGTAATTTTAGATCCAGAATAGATGCCTAATTACAAACTGGCACTTGAATATAACGGTAGTGACTTTCATGGCTCACAAGCCCAACCTAATAAGCGCACTGTGCAAGGTGAATTAGAAACTTGCCTCAATTCTCTCTACGGACCTGAGGGCTCGATTGTCCAAAACCCAGAACTCATTTTCACCACCTTTTCAAGCCGCACTGATACTGGGGTGCACGCGCTTGAACAAATTATTAATTTCAAACTAGAACCTAGTATCAATCTGAGAAATGATTTCAAAGTACTAGCTGCAATCAACAACAACCTGCCTGAAGATATAGTTGCAGTCAAAATCAAAGAAGTGGCTGATAGTTTTCATGCCCGCCATGACGCCACTGCCCGTGAATACCTATACAAAATCTTTATTCGCCGTCATCGTCCAGTATTGAGGTTAGATAGTTTGATGTGGCAAAAAGAACCACTTGACTTTGAACGCATGGCAAAACATGCCACAACTTTAGTCGGTGAGCAAGACTTCTCTCGCTTTGCCAAACTTGAAGCAGAAGATTCAGGGCTTTGTGAAGTACTCAAATCAGAATTAATCCAAGAATCTAAACTCTGTTTCAAATACAAAATCAAAGCTAATCGTTTCTTGCGGCATATGGTTAGACGTATAGTTGGTGAGTTGATTCAAGTTGGACAAGGTCAAGAAGCGAGTGCTGAGACTTGCAATCTTAGTGTGCCAGCTAGTGGACTTTGCCTGATAGATGTCGAGTATCCCAACTGTCATCCTGAGGAGCCAAAGGCGACGTCAGGATCCCTCTCTGTTCCACTATGAGTCCTGACGCCTTTCAGGCTCAGGATGACTTTATTCACAAGTACCGTAAGAATGTAGCTCGGCGCCAGCCTTCTCTGCAGCACACTTGGTTTCAAAATCTCTAAAGACTTCACGCTGACCACTAATACAGCCTTCTGAGCCCTCACGACAACGTACTTTGACTATTGCGCACACTGACTCTCCTTGTTGGGGACACTCCTTCACGCGAATGAAGTTCACGTAGCTAGTCTTAATATCATAGCCGCCTGTATTGTTCTTGCTAAAACCTTTGAGTCCTAGCTTAATTGATTTACGTTGTGGTCTAGCATTTTTATCGGGTACCAATTCCACTACAAAATCGACATAGCGACCATCTTCAATAGTTTTATTGCGCTTGCCAATTAATCTAGCGTGAGCGCCATCTCCTGGTGGATTTTTGATTTGTGCCTGCAGTGTATCTATATCATCAGGAATCCCTGTAAGACGCAATGTGGTTTTGGAATCATTGTAAAGGTAGTAAGTTTTTTTGTTCTTGAAGACCAACTCCTCTAATTTGCCAACATGAGCCTGAGCTGGCAAAAGAGCAAGTATCACAAGAAGTATTGTTCTAATAGACTTCACTATCACTATTATAACAGTCGGCATTTATACTCAAAGCCTTATACATCAAATAGGGGATAAAACGTCATTGCGACCGCGAGCAGAACGTGGCGGGAAGCAATCCAATGCATCGACAGAAACTGTCCACTAGATTGCTTCGTCACTATGTTCCTCGCAAGGACCCGCTAGTCTATATGACCGACGAGGCTCTTGCTATCTAACTTCTGTATCTCATCCAGGAACTCAGTTATAGAATTAAAATTTTTAAATATAGAAGCATAGCGGATATAAGCCATTGGTTCACGTTGTTTAAGCACTTGCATCACCATCTCACCAAGTGCAGTACTTGGGATCTCACGCCCGTATTCCTTGTACATTTCAGCTTCAACACTATCTACAATCGAATCAATAGTCAGTGCACTAATCTCTGATTTACTACAAGAGCGCACCATACTAGAAATCAACTTGTCACGCGAATATACTTCCTTGGAGCCGCTACGTTTAACCACTATCATTGGGCTAAACTCAACCCGCTCATAAGTAGTAAATCTTTGTTCACACTCAATGCATTCACGGCGGCGGCGCATTGATCCACCCTCATCAGCAGAGCGGCTCTCCAAAACTTTTAGTTGTTCAGATTGGCAAAATGGACAACGCATTAGTAATCAGCTGGTTCTAAATACTCCACGGCTTCATGGCTATGCTCTGCTGCTGGCGCTGAGCCAGCTTGATCAGCATAAAGCCCATCAAATTCTTCTTGGTATCTCTCAAAATCACTAATTGGGTCTTGCAATGGCACTGCTGGAGCTTCTCCTGTAATTGCAGAGTGAGTTTCAAGTACTGCAACTTCATCTACTTGTGGCTGAGCTTGCGGCAGGCTTGCAGCCTCATCAATCAACTCTTCTTCAAGTGCAGCTGCTTGGACTTCTTCCTGGCGGCGCTTGTTTCTGCTGATACGGCTTCTGCGTGCCACATGTCTGACACCACGACCAAGAGTTTTGACATCATTGAATACACCCTTGACTAAAGTACCAACGAACAAACCTTTGTTATCAAGCTTATCGATCTTTTGCTCAGCCAATTGCAAACGTGCTGCCATTTCTTCAATCTGCTGCGGGTCCCCATCGACATTAGCTAACTCATCAGCTACTGCCACTACTATCTCATTAAGCTCAGCAATTGTTTGGTTTTGCTCTGAGACTTGAGTATCTGCTTCTTGGGCTTTGGACTGCAAAGTCTGCAATTCAGCTTGGAATAATTCCATCACTCCAACTATATTCTCAAGATCCTTACGATCAGATTCAATCTCAGAGTTGTAATACTCGATCATATTAGAAATTGTTTTGGCAAATTCATAGCGGCTCAAAGAACGAGTGCCACCAAAATTACCATTGGGATCACCAGACATAAATTGATAGTCATCAACAATTTCCTTAACTGCACCAGAGGCCCAATGAGTTTTGGGAACATCATAGTAGCCCTTGGCAGCATGAGCAGCGCTCACCCAGATAAAACTAAAAACAAAAACAGCTAATACAGAGATCTTTTTGATCATAGGACTAGTTTAAACCAAAATTTGCTGCTTGGCTCAATTTCATTGATGGTAATGACAAATTTAAACTTTCATTCAAAACTTAGTATCAATAAGCTATATAATAAGTCTATGCGCATTGGCAAAGGCTATGATGTCCACAAATTACTTGCAGGCGAAGAACTCATTCTTGGCGGGGTTAAAATTGACCACCCCAAAGGTTTAGCTGGTCACTCGGATGCTGATGTTTTGGTACATGCAATTGTTGATGCTCTACTTGGAGCAATGGCCCAAGGAGATATTGGTGCTCACTTCCCGGATAATGATCCAGCCAACAAAAATATCTCCAGTATGATTTTCCTAGAGCACTGCCTCAAATTATTGAAAGAAAATTCATACAAGATTTCTAATATCGATTCAACTGTGATTGCTCAAGCTCCAAAGTTACGTCCTTATATAGATGAGATGCGAACTAATATTGCTAAAGTTTTAGAACTTGAATTAGGTCAGGTTAGTATCAAGGCTACTACTACTGAGAAACTTGGTTTTATAGGCAAGGAAGAAGGAATTGCTGCTGAGGCTGTTGTCATCCTGAGGGCAGGCGAAGCCTAACCGTCAGGATCCCCATAATTTTGCGCAAAATTCTTGAGGTCCTGACGTCGCACCAAAGGCGCTCCTCAGGATGACAGTTTAAAGTAAAGTAAAATCCCCAATCTGCCCAAAGATAGAATCGGCATAAGCAACCAAAGCCTTACGATTGGTTTTGAGTTTCTCGTCTTCAGCATTGACTAGTACATTATCAAAGAAATTATTGATCGGTTTAACTGACTGAAGTAGAGCTTCACTCTCAAGTTTGCCTGCAAGTGACTCGACTACTTGATAGAACTCCTTCTCATAATCAAGTTCAAACACCGCTGGATCAACCTTAGATTCCTCTTGCTTGTCAGCAATATTACTTACTCTAGTGACAGCTTCAACCAGATCACCAAAACCATCCTCAGCCTTGAGATCATAAAGCAGGTGCACCATCTGATGACGTTTATCAATCTCAGCAAGTGGCTTTGCTGGAGCCAAGACTGCTTTGTTGACACCAGTATCTTTGTGACAAAGCTCAAAGACAAACTCTAATCTTGATTCAAGGAATTCTATTACTTTACCGTCTGTGCCATTCCAGTTTAGTTCAGCGACCTGAATTTCCTTACGCTTATCGCCGCGCCCCTTGATCTTAGTCAGCATCTCACCTTGACCAAATTCATCCTCTTGCAATTTACAAACAAATCTCACAAGAGCTTCTACATCAAGCACCATATGGGAATGAAGAATAATTTCAAGCAAGCCATTAGCTTGACGGCGCAGAGCAAATGGATCAGCAGAACCACTTGGGATTTTGCCCAGTGCAAAAGCTGCAACTATATTATCGAGTTTGTCGGCAATTGCAATCAACTTGCCGCCTAAAGTCTCAGGTAAATCATCACCAGCAAACCTTGGTTTGTAATGATCTTCAATTGCTTGAGCGATAGTTTCATCAAGCCCTTGTTTGCGAGCATATACTCCACCAACTTCTCCTTGCAGCTCAGTAAATTCAAAAACCAAATTGGTATTGAGATCAGCTTTAGCAAGCTTGGCAGCCTGCAAAACCAAATCCTTATCACTAGCTTCATTGAGCTCCTGCATCAAATATTCAACTATCTGTTGGTGACGCTCTGACTTTTGTAATAAATTACCCTTGAGAGAGTTAAGTCTTTCTAACTGCTCCAAGCGCTGTTCTAAACTTTGTTTCTGATCTTCTTGGACAAAAAATTCAGCATCCTTAAACCTTGGCACAATTACTTTCTGGTTACCAAGCTTGATATTTTCACGCGCGCCTTCAAGTGGGTTGTTACTGACTGCAATAAATTTAGCCATCAATTTGCCATCAGCTGCTACCGGGATATAACGCTGGTGATGAATCATTACTGTCTTGAGCACACAATCAGGGATCTCTAGGAATTTCTCATCAAAGTCACAAAGGATTGGACTTGGGTTCTCAGTGATCATAATCACTTCATCTAATAAAGAATCATCCAGCACCACTTCACCGCCAATACTTTTAGCCAGTGCTTCAGAGTCCTGAATAATTTTCTCTCTACGCTTAGCAGCATCAAGATAGACTCCTTGCTTCTCCAGTTCAGCTTCATACTGCTCTCTTGACTCGACTTCAAACTCGTCAGAACCAAGAAAGCGATGTCCCTGGCTAGTTTTACCTGGCTTCATACCCGCAAGTTCAAAATCTAAGACTTGCGTGCCCTTAGAATTAAGCATCAAAGCAGTCAACCATTGAATTGGTCGAGCAAACTTAAGATCATTACTGGCCCAGCGCATAAATCTAGTACCAGGAGTTGAAGCAATAATCTCTGGCAAGGCTGCAGCCAGCACTGCACTCGCTTCCTGAGCCTTGACTTGTTTTTTACAATAAAGGTAGCCATCTTCAAAATACAAATCAGCTTCAGCAATTTGATTTTTCTTAGCAAAACCAAGTGCCGCTTGTGAGAAACCGCCATCCTCAGCCTTAGCAATTTTTTCAGGTGGTCCCTTGATGATTTCTTCTCTATCTTTAGCGATAGCATCTAAGCCTGGTAAGTAGAAGAACAAACGACGCGGCGTATAATGAGCTTCAAGCTCGGCAGTCTCAATTTCTGCCTCAGCCAATGCAGCCAGAATACCATTCTTGATATGATTACTAATAGCTGAAATTTGAGCGGCTGGCAGCTCTTCGGCGCCAATCTCAAGGAAAAAATCTGCTGTGTTTTCAAGGCTCATCAAGTTTATTATTGTATCACTGATCAAGCTTTACCAAGCGACAGTCGCTCTGCGCCAGCCCAATTGCCGTTTCACCCCAACTTGCTCTCATTACGCAGTTGAAGCTGTCGACCTCCATGGTCCTTGGCAGGGTAGCTGGCTAGCAATTAAACGTTTGTTACGTTGTCATCCCTTGAGTGGGAAGCATGGCTATGATCCGGTGCCTCAGGAATGAGACATATGGTCGCTTGCGCTCCCTGCTTATGGAGCAAAGCTCCTGCCTATGGCTTCGCCTGCTGACAGCAGCGTAGTATTTGCAGGCACGAAGTGCCATATGCAGCTTGCAAAGCAAGCATACGCCAATATAATTAAACTATGCTCCACACCCTCAAGCATCCTAATAACAAAACTTTAGCAATTGCTGTAGTCGCAATCTTTACTGTTGGTTTGCTAGCACTTTCAAGCGCTGCCTCTGGAACATTTTTTCTCAAGCAATTTATTTTTGGTTTAGTTTCTGCAGTAATTGTCTTTGTGCTCTATCGCATGTTTAGTTTGAATTTTTTCCTGCAACATTCTACTTTGATTTACTTTCTCAATATTGGCTTACTCTTATTCCTCAAAGTGATGGGTTCTACTGTCTTGGGGTCGCAGCGCTGGCTGCGCCTGGGACCAATCAGTATCCAACCTAGTGAAATCGCCAAAGTTTGTTTGATTATTTATCTCGCGGCATGGTTATCCAAGAACCCAATCCGCGGTTATGGCGACATACTCAAAACCCTTGCTGTCATTGCCATACCAGCAGGTTTAGTTTTAATCCAACCAGACCTTGGCACCACCTTGGTTTATATCGCAATTTGTTTTGGTATGCTCTTTTGGGCTGGAGCTAAATTAATTGAGCTACTGGTTTTGGTCTCACCTCTACTAACTGCAATCTTTAGTTCATTTGGCAAGGAACTACTAGTTTATAACTATGATAATTTGCACTTCGCTCTAACTTTACCCTTTGTAATTTATCTAGCAGTTTTAATTGCCGCCTGCACTTTTTACTATCAAGCCTGGCGCTCGCCTTGGATCAGCACCTATCTCTTTGGCTTGCTTAGTTTTAATTTAGTAGCCATGGTTTTCAAAACTATCGCTTGGGAATTTCTCAAGGAATACCAACAGAAACGTTTGACCATCTTCTTGGATCCTTATGCCGATCCACTAGGAGCTGGTTACCATATCATTCAGAGTCTCTACGCTATTGGCAGCGGTGGTATCTTTGGACAAGGTTACCGCTCTGGCAATTTAACTCAGGGACGCTTTGTACCCGAGCAGCATACTGACTTTATTTTCTCCAGCATTGGTGAAGAGTTTGGTCTACTTGGTACTCTAGTTACTATTACTCTCTATGCTGTCATTCTACTTACCATTATCAGTATCGCCAAAGACTCGCAGCATAAATTTCCGGCTTTGATATGCATCGGCACCTTCTCGATGTTGATCTTTCACATCTTTGTCAATATCGGCATGAATCTTAGCGTTATGCCAATTACCGGAGTGCCACTACCATTCTTTAGTTATGGTGGTAGTTCACTAATTGTTGATTTATTTTTGGTTAGCTTGGTTCTTAAGAGTTCTCTATTGAACAAAAATTTGTTATAGAATCTCTTCTCTCACAAATTTTTCAGGCTCTACGCTAGTACCATACAAGTAAGTACCCCAATGTAAATGCGGACCAGTAGAAATCCCAGTATGTCCCACTTCACCAATCTTATCGCCCTTGTGCACTTGCTGTCCGTCAACCACATCAATCTTACTAAGATGCATATAGATAGAAGTGAGCGCATGACCATGATCCAAGATCACAGTATTACCGTGCACTACAAAGCCTTCTACTTCCTTACCCATTGCTGCAACTTTAGCGTCAGCAGGAGCATATACTGGAGAGCCCTTCGCGCCAGCGAAATCTAAACCCTTGTGATAACTTGAAATTGGACCACCATTATAGGAACGCTTGGTCCCAAACGGACTAGAACGTGCAGCTTTAGATGGGTAGTCAAACTTGCCATGCCAAAGCTTGGTGTAGGACAAAGTTCGGAGACCTGAACCAACTGTCTTAAGTTCTTTGGCTGTAGCTGTCAGTCCCGCCTTGTCATCACTCAAAGTGATACGTGAGACGCCCTTACCGTTATCGATAATCTCTACAGGAATTCTTTCTTGCCAGTCGCCTAATCTAGCTAGAACTGAATACTTGCCTACTTTAGTAAGGTTCTCTACTGGAATCAAAGCTCGATAAGTTTTGTACTTCTCTTCAAGCTTTCGCTTTTCTGGATCAACCGGCAACCATCTAGCTTCATCAAGCTGAAACATTTGATACTCCTTGGTGTTGAACCAAATCCTAGGTTTTGATTTAACGTTATGCACCAAGGCTTGAAAGAACTCACCCTGTTTCATCTGAGTTTCTTTGATTTCAAGGTCAGGACCACGTGCTTCACCAGCTAAATTTAGAGCGAACAAAGATAGTAGCGCCAGTAGCTTTCTCATTAATTAGATTATATCAGGGGAACCGTCATTGCGAGGAGAACGAAGTTCGACGTGGCAATCCAATGCACCATCATAAACCTAGCACTAGATTGCTTCGTTGCCTTCGGCGCCTCGCAATGACAGGTTAGTTCAATAATGCCGCATAGGACTGATCCTGCTTAACCAGCTCCTCATGCGAGCCAGACTCAAGAATCTTACCCTGTTCTATATACAGAATACGGTCACAATTTTTCACAGTATTGAGCCTGTGCGCAATAATGATGACTGTTTTGTTTTGCTTCAAATTGTTAATGGCTTTGGCAATATACTCCTGCGACTCGTTATCAAGCGCACTAGTCGGCTCATCAAGAATCACGATTGGCGCCTCGCTGATCAATGCCCGCGCAATAGAGAGTCGCTGCTTTTGACCAATTGAGAGATTATTACCCATCTCACCGATATCAGCGTCCATGTCACTAGCAAACTCAGTGACAAAACTAGCTTCAGCTGCAGCTTCTAGCTCAACCTCACTAGCACCAATTTTACCTAATAAAATATTCTCACGAATAGAGCCAGTGAAAAGTAGCGGCTCTTGAGTGACAATGGCAATTTGCTGGCGCAAATTCTCCAGTGGCATTCTTGCTGTATCCACTCCATCCAATAAAATCTTGCCGCTATCTAATTCATAAAACCTTGGAATCAAATTAGCCAGCGTGGTCTTACCACCACCACTTGGACCCACCAAGGCAACACTAGTCTGTGACGGGATCTTAAACCATAGATCTTCAAACAAAGCTTTGCCTTCATAACCAAAATCAACGGCTTGAAACTCAAGTGCACCCAAAACTGGTTCGACTAAAGTTTCTTGATTACTTGATTTAGTTTCTTGAGTCGGCGCATCTAGCAGCTCATAAACTCTATCAGCAACACCCAGTGCTGATTGAGCAATAGTTGAAACTCTACCAAGACGTTTGATTGGATCATAGAGCAAGATCGAGCTAACAAAGAAACTTGAGAACTCACCAATACTCAAATCACCAGCTTGTACTGCACTCAAACCAAGAAATAAAATCACGGCAATACCCATCGAACCAATTACATTAGTCAGTGGTGAGACTAGTGCCATATAAAATGCCCAACGTTTGTTTAAGTGATAAAGATTGTTTGATTTCTGCTCGAATTTTTGATCACGCTGCTCTTCAAGATTGAATGCTTTGATGATGGTTTGATTACGCAAAGTTTCAGCCACATAGCTAGTGACCTTACCGATATAATCCTGTCCCTGGCGAGCATAGTTACGGATACCCTTGCCGATCTTGGCAACTGGTAGTGCAAACAATGGAATCACCGCCAGCGACAAAAGTGTCAGCTTCCAATTCAAGGCGAGTAACCAAACCAATAAAAATGAAGCCTTGATACTTTCATTGAAAAAATTCATCATGGTTTCAGCCAACCAAGATTGCATACTATTGAGATCACTACTGATTACAGAGAGAATAGAACCAGAATCATATTGACGCTGCTTAGCTAAGCTCATCTGACTAATATGTGCATGAACTTGTTCACGCAAGTGACGCACAATCAAGAGACCAAGTTTACGTGAGTTGTACTGGAAGAGAAACTTGAAGACTGCTTCAACTGCAAAAACTGAGACAATAGTCAGCGGCAAAATCAAATGTAATTTATTAGGATCAAGATTGAAAATTTCTTGGCTGCTGATTGACTCAGGTAAATAATTTTGTATTTGACTTGGTAAAATATTGAGCTGGCTGGCTCCCCGCTCCAATGCCGCAAGACCATCGATTGCTAGCTTGACAAACCAAGACGGAAATATCCCAGCCATACCGCTAAAAAGCATGCAGCTGATTGCAAAGAAGAACAGAAAACTGTGCTTAGAGCCTGTTTTTATTAGCCTAGATACACTGGATTGCACTATAGAACAACATTCTAGCACCCATAGCGTATCACAGGTTGTTTTTCTGACATTCACCATGTTAGAATATATAAAAAACATAAAGATACATTTTCTTGGGAACGACAAGGAGGTCCTGATGGCTATCGCTGAGAATCTAAAAACACCCAAATCCAAACAAACTAGAGCCAAAATACTAAACACAGCCCGCGATCTTTTCGCAACGAAGGGCTTTTACAAAACTACTGTCAAGGATATAACCAAAGCTGCTGACCTTGGCTACGGTACTTTCTACCTTTACTTCAAAGACAAAAAAAATATTTTTCATGCTTTGCTCGAACGAGTCGAAGATGAACTTTACACAGTCGCGCAAGGTGGCATTGACTTTAGTCAAGAATACGAAGAAGGAGTCAGTTCTTATCGAGCGCTGCGAGAAGACTTACGTGCAATTTTTACTAGCTTCCGTGACAATGCACCACTCCTACAATTTTGTAAGGAGCTAGCAATTCTTGATCCAAAGTTTAGAATCAAGTATGAAGCTTTGCGTACTAGGTTAATTGATCGCACTCGTCAGGTGCTGGAGAAAAGTCCATTGGTCAATGTTGACTTTAATGTAGCTGCAGTGGCTATCGCTGGAATGATTGAATCAGTTGCTTATGAGTGGACTAATCCGTCAGAGAGTTCTGCAATAGATCAGCAAATGAATCTTGATGATCTATTACCGACGATAACTAAATTGTATTTTAAGGCTGTTTCCTGACTGTCATCCTGAGGAACAGCGAAGCTGTGACGTCAGGATCTCTCAGGTTCTGCAATGGTATCCTGACGTCGTCTTCGACTCCTCAGGATGACACTAAACTAATTCTATAGCAGTCGCAATCCCCTGCCCAAAGCCAACACACATAGTGAGAAGCCCACGCTTCTTACCTGATCTTTCTAATTCATTCACTAAGGTGGTTAGTATACGAGCACCAGAACATCCTAGTGGGTGTCCGATAGCAATCGCGCCACCATTAACATTAACTTTCTCAAGTGGAACTTTAAGTTCTTGCGCGCAAGCAAGCACTACGGAAGCAAATGCTTCATTGATTTCAAATAGATCAAAGTCATCAACTCCAAGTCCAGTCTTCTCAAATAATTTATTTACCGCAGGGATAGGACCAGTAAGCTGCATCTCTGGATCAGAACCAACTACTACTGTCTTGATTATTTTGGCTCTTGGTTTAAGGTTATATTTTTTGAGTGCTGCTTCACTTGCTAGTAATACTGCAGATGCCCCATCAGTGATTTGGCTCGCGCTTGCTGCTGTAACCACACCGTCATCTTTGAATGGAGTAGCAAGACTTGCCATTTTTTCTTTGTCGACAGATCCTCTAATACCTTCATCCTTAGTTGCTGGTCCAGCAGGAGTCTCTACAGCAACGATTTCCTTATCAAAGTAGCCCTCTGACTGTGCTTTAAAGGCTTTGGCGTGAGATTCAATACTAAAATCATCAAGCTGGTCACGAGTAAATCCCCACTTCTCAGCAATCATCTCAGCAGACTGTCCCATTGATTTGATTTGGTATTTTGATAAATAAGTTTGAGCTAAAGTTGTATCTTGGTTTGGTGACATTGGAAGTGGCATACCATCAATTCCCATTGGCGCTCTGCCCATATGTTCAATTCCACCAGCGATAAGTAGATCAGCATCACCAGCACGAATCGCTTGCGAAGCCATTTCTACAGTTTGCATACCAGAGCTGCACATGCGGTTAACTTGCACACCTGGTACTGATTCATCAAGAACTAGAAGCGAAATGATTCTGGCGATATTCATTCCTTGTTCACCAACAGGAGTCACGCAACCATAAATCAGATCCTCAATTGCTTTGGGATCTAATTTATTTCTTTCTACCAATGCTTTAACTGGAACTGCTCCAAGATCGGCAGGGTGAACTTCTGATAAAGAACAACCAGGTTTTGATCTACCCATTGGTGTTCTTACTAAATCAACAATATATGCTTCGCTCATATAGAACTTATACCCAGCTCACAACTATGTGGATAATACGCGTCACTTCCGGGTTGTAACGCCGTAACGCTTTGTCATGACACTTTTGCAATGCTATAATTGCTATCACTTATGAGCGCAGATTACATTGACGAAGAATTACAAATCATGGAAGAGGACCAGTCTAACTCGGCAAATATTGCTGCAGGTATTGATATTGATGATCCTATTAGTAGTTTAAGTTTAGTACCAATTGAATCAGTCCAAACTGGTACGAGTTTGCAAGATGTAATTGAACTACTTAATCAAAAGAATATGGGTTGCGTTACTATCACAGACTCAAGTGGTGACAACACAGTTGGGATTTTCACGGAGCGCGATATTTTACGTAGAGTCATCGCCAAAGATTTAGATTTAGGCAAGGAGTTAATTGATAACTATATGACCAAAAACCCAGAGCTGCTTACCGAAGATGATCCGATTGCTTTTGCTCTTAATAGAATGTCAGACGGTGGTTACAGACATATTCCAATTACAAGAAATGGCAAAGTTAAGTTTATGCTTTCAGTCAAAGATATAGTTGATCAGATTGCTTTCACTTATAGAAAGAAAATTTTGAATCTTCCACCAAATTTGAAGCAGACTACAAGTCAGTATGGTGGTTAAACTGACTTATGATCAGGTTTGATGATCTTAAATCGCAACTTAATACAATTGGGCAAAGAAAGCTATCACTTCGGCTGGCTGATAGTTAAGCCACCAATTTCTAATAAATTTTTCTGCCAACTATTGACTCGCATTGGAGTCCAAGTCTTAGTTGCTAAACTATCAGACTTCTTGATATTACATTCCTGGCAACATGCATATAGATTGCGTGAATCAAGGTTTAACTCTGGGGCTTTAGATGCTGCTTGATGATGATCGTAACTTGCAAGGTGAGCATTAAGTTCTTGTGGATCACTGCACTTAGCCAGTGATTCTTTAACTAGTTCAGGATGCAACAAAGCCTTGCCACAATAGACGCAGCTATAGTTATCCCGCTGCCAGATTTCTTCAAGCTGGCTAAGTTTTGGCTTAGCTTGTGGTCTTGATCTAAGCTCAGCTTTGGGTTTAGAGAAATTAGCCTGCAATTGCTGGCGCTCAAGGATTTGATCTCCCAGCTCATGCAAGAAGCCTAAATATTTATCCTTGAGCCAACTCTCACCAATAAAGTCACCACGCATCAAAACCGATTGCTTGTCATTCTTGCAAACAATTTCAAAACTAGTTTTGTTACCAAGTGAGTCCATCACTGTCTCTAAATTAGTGCCATTGACTACTGAAATATCAAGCGAACCAAAACGCGACACAAATTTACGCCCTTCTGAACTTAATTTCTCTGTATTGCTTTGAACTGGAGCCTTGAATTCAAATTGTTTCAAGTTTGGACGCTCAACGGGTGCCCGTTCCACTATTGGCTCAGTGGTATCAATTGGCACAAAACTTGATTGCCGAGTTTGATGTTCTTGAAAGCTTGGCTGAAAACTTTGCTGGCTGTCATAACGATCATCAGCAAGAGCCTTGCTGACAGCATCACCCACTAGGCTATATATTTTGTTAGTGTCGCGGTACTTAAGCTCCTTCTTATTAGGATGAACATTAACATCGACATCGCCCTTGTCCAGTGTCAGTTGCACTACTGCAATTGGATGTTTGCCCGGCGGCAAGAGTTCTCTATAAACTGCTTCAAGCGCACTGCGCAAGATATAGCAACTTACATATCTACCATTAACAATAGTAAAAATACCGCGTTTGTCAGAGCGAGTGATATGCAATTGAGAACTAAAACCAGTCACTTGAATACCATTGCGCTCCATCTTCAGTTCAAGCATGCCTTCAGAGATTGACTCAGAGAATATTTCACCAAGGCAAGTTTGCAGCTTAGCGCTGCCTGAAGTTTTGAGCACAGTCCGTTCATCAATAGTAAGTGACAGTGCTACTTGAGTATTGGTCAAAGCCAAACCTCGTACTAGGTCAACTACTAAATTACGTTCTTTATTACTTGATTTAAGAAACTTTAAGCGTGCTGGAGTATTGAAAAATAAATCATCAACAATAATCTTGGTACCAGTCGCTGCTCCAGCCTGACTCATTTCTTGTTGATCATTTTCGATATAGATTTTAGAGGCGTGATCATCCTCAGCTCGCTTGCTAATACAAGTGAGCCTAGAGACAGCAGCTATACTAGCTAAGGCTTCACCACGAAAACCTTGAGTAGCTAGGCTATAAAGATCTTCAATTGCACGTAGCTTACTAGTTGCATGACGCTTAAAAGCTAGCTCCAAATCTTGGGTACTCATACCCGAACCATTGTCGACAACTTGAATTTTGAGCAGTTGCTTGCTTAAAGTGATGTCAACTCGACTAGCACCAGCATCAATACTATTCTCAACCAGTTCTTTAATAATAGAACTAGGCCCCTCAACAACTTCACCAGCTGCAATTTGGTTTGCTATATGTTCAGGCAGAATTTGAATAGCCACAAGATAATTATAACTTGTAGGCTAATTTACTTTAAACTCAAAATCATCACCAAAATCAACAGTAACTTTGGAGTTCTCTGGCAGCTTACCAGCCAAGATCATATTAGCCAATTCATTCTCTATACGGCTCTGGATGACACGCTTGACCGGACGAGCGCCAAAACTTGGATCATAGCCAATGATACCCAATTGCTCGAGAGCGTAATCACTAAGTTCAAGCTCAATTTTCTTCTCTTTGAGACGCTCTTCAAGTCCGCGCATTTGAATCTTGACTATATCCTTCATCAAACCAAGCTTAAGTGGAGAGAAAATTATAATCTCATCAATCCGGTTTAAGAACTCCGGACGGAAATGATCCTTCATCATAGTCTGGATTTCTTCCTTGATATGCTCCTTACGGTTCTCTTCGCTAGCTGGCTCCTCACCATCTACTTTGAAACCATTGTGTAATTGCTTCTCAATAATGAACTGACTGCCAAAATTAGAAGTCATAATGATCAGTGTGTTTTTGAAGTCTACTTTCTTACCGCGACCATCAGTAAGACGTCCATCATCAAGTACTTGCAGCAAAACATTAGAGACATCAGGATGTGCTTTTTCAAACTCATCAAGTAAAATGATTGAATAAGGCTTACGGCGCACTGCTTCAGTCAACTGCCCGCCCTCTTCGTAACCAACATAGCCTGGAGGCGCACCAATCAGACGAGCAACACTATGCTCTTCTTGGTACTCAGACATATCAATTCTGACCATCGCTGAATCATCGTCAAACAAAGCTTCAGCCAGAGCTTTGCAAAGCTCAGTCTTACCAACACCTGTTGGTCCTAAGAACATAAATGAAGCAATTGGTTTATTAGGATTAGCCAATCCTGCACGAGAGCGCTTGACAGCTTCAGCCACTGACTTAACAGCATCCTCTTGTCCCTTGACTCGCTTCTCAAGTTCAGCCTCAAGATTAATTAGTTTCTCTGACTCTTCAGCCAGTAACTTGGTTACTGGTACTCCAGTCCAGCGAGCCACAATCTCAGCAATCTCTTCTTCATTAATTTCTTCTTTGAGTAATGATTTTTTATCACCACCACTATCAGCAGTCTCAAGTTGTTTCTCAAGCTCAAGCAAAGTACCAAACTTCAATTCAGCGGCTCGTTGCAAATCAGCCTTGCGCTCAGCATCCTCAATTTGAGCTTTGCAATCTTCAATCTTTTGTTTAATTTCTTTGACACCAACAATTGAAGATTTCTCTGCCTGCCATTGAGCTCGCAAAGTCTCAGCCTTCTCACTCAAATCCTTAAGCTCAGTCTCAAGATCATCCAATCTTTCTTTACTTTCTTTTTTGTCAGACTCAGCCTTAAGTGCTTCTTTCTCAATTTTGAGCTGCATGATCTTACGGTCAAGCGCGTCAAGCTCCTGCGGCGAAGAATCAATCTCCACCCGCACTTTAGCCGTAGCCTCGTCAATCAAATCAATTGCTTTATCTGGTAGAAATCTATCAGCAATATAGCGGTGTGAGAGTTTAGCAGCAGCAACAATTGCGTTGTCCATTATGCGCACACCATGATGCGCCTCATACTTCTCCTTGAGACCACGCAAGATTGAAATTGTTTCTTCAACACTAGGTTCATCCACCAAGACCATTTGGAAACGGCGCTCCAAAGCTGAATCTTTCTCAATATGCTGGCGGTACTCATCAAGAGTAGTAGCACCAATACAATGCAATTCACCACGAGCGAGTGCTGGCTTAAGCAAGTTACTAGCATCCATGGCTCCATCAGTAGCACCTGCGCCAACAACTGTGTGCAACTCATCAACGAATAAGACGATCTCACCTTCTGAATCTTGCACTTCTTTCAGTACTGCTTTGAGACGTTCCTCAAACTCACCACGGAATTTAGCACCAGCGATCAGCGCCCCCATATCAAGCTCGATTACTTTTTTGTCCTTAAGACCTTCAGGTACATCTTTATTGATAATTCTTTGCGCCAAACCTTCTGCTATAGCGGTCTTGCCGACCCCTGGAGGACCAACCAAGACTGGATTATTCTTACGGCGACGTGATAGTACTTGAATCACCCGACGAATTTCTTCATCACGCCCAATCACTGGATCAAGCTTACCCTCAGCTGCAATTTCAGTAAGATCCTTACCATATTTCTTAAGCGCGTCCATAGTCGCCTCTGGATCATCAGAAGTCACTCGCTGTCCCTTGCGTGATTCAGCGATTGCCTTGCGCACCGAATTAGCACTTAAACCAAAACTCTTGAGTACTTTAGGTAAATCACCACCGACATCAAAGGAAGCTAATAAAATATGTTCAAGTGACACAAAATCATCTTGCATACCATTAGCCAAAGTCTGAGCTTGTTTGAATAATTTCTCTGATTCTGGAGTGATAGCTAAACTACCACTAGCTACTGACACTGCACTAGCCTTAGGTTTGGATTTGAGTACTGATTTAAGTTTCTCGCTCAGCTCACTAAGTGAAACTTTATGCTGCTCCAAGATCTTGAAGAAAACCGTGTTCTTAATATCATCTAATAAACAAATTGACGCCATCAAATGTTCAGGCTCGAGTGCGGCATGGTCCAAAGTCTTGAGTAGCTCTTGGCTATTCATCAGCGCGGTCTGGCAATTCTTAGTGAACTTACTGAAATCCATAATGGCTATTTATTTTATCCCACCTAACACTTATATTCACAGGACTAGAAGCGTCATAACGAGATTATCTTTAAAGCAATATTAAACCTTCAGGGTTCTACTTAATACCCATGAGTAAATTGCGCTTACAAGCACAGCAAGTAAAGTTCCAAGCCAAACTCCATAGGCAGCAAAACTAAAATGAGCCACAGCAGCGTAAACAACTAGAGTAGAAATTCCTATTGGGGTAGCTTTGAAAAAACAGAATAGATCTTGGTAGTCATAGTAATAATGAATGATGCTCATTGAGGCCATGAAGGCCGCCGGAAACATTGCCATCACCCCACCCCAAAATGGTCCGAGCTGCGAGCCAATATAGACGGTAGTAGCCACCATCAGACCAGCAAAGCAAGCTCTAGCAATTTGTTGAGCTGCTGTGTAATGAATCGTTTCAACTACTTTGGTTTTACTGCAGCCACGTTGAATTAGTTTATGGTTGATCGCTGCAAATACCACAAAAATCAAAAGTGAAAGTTTTAGATTATCAAATCGATAAATCGCCAAAGGTAAACTTAGCAGTAACCAAACAGCACACGCAAGCACTGAGCTCAAGGCAATCAAAATTATTTTCTGCCCCTTGTTTAATTTTCTACCAACAAATACTTGCTTAAACGCTTGCCACCAATTCTCAGGCTTGGCAAAAAACAAGCGATACAAGTACTTTGCTATATATATGTAGGCCGTAATAAAAATTAGTGAGAAACCCAGTGGTGCCGGGATCACTGGTAGCAGTTGTTTAAACTGATCTTCAGTCAAAACTAAACCCAAGAAAAAATAATTAACAATGATTGTTGATGGTAGAGCTAAGACTATACCTGAAACTTGTTTAGGTACTTTCTCTGCAGCATATGCTTGCAGCGCAACCAAGCCGCCACCAAATATAAATGAAGCGATTAGTTTAGGGACAATGCTTTCCATTAAGTATATTTATACCCTATTTATAAGCAGACGGTCGCAATGCTCCCTGCAGACGGAGCATAAGCTCCTGCAGATGGACTTCGTCCTGCAAGTCACACTGGTTATAACAGCAGCGAAGCGTATGCAGGAAGTGTAGCTTCCGTATGCAGGGAGCGTAGCGACCATCTGCCAAAACTGAGATCTATCAGTCCTAACTTGTTATAATTGCTTTTATGAGTAAAAAAATTCTAGTTGTACTTGCAGGCTGCGGCGCCAAAGATGGAGCTGAAATCCATGAATCGGTACTGACCCTGCTAGCGATAGACAAGGCTGGAGCTAGCTACCAATGTGCTGCTCCCAACAAAAATCAACATCATGTTATGAACTTCATTGACGATAGTGAGATGGATGAGGAGCGCAATGTAATGATTGAGTCTGCGCGCATCGCTAGAGGCAAAATTTCTGACTTAAGTCAAATAACAATGAAAGATTTTGATGCTGTTATTTTCCCAGGCGGATTTGGCGTAGCCAAAAATCTCTGTAGCTTTGCTTTTGATGGGGCAGAAGCTAGCATTGACCCAGAGGCTAAACGAATTATCCAAGAAGCTTACGAATTGCGTAAACCAATCGGTGCAATCTGCGTGGCGCCAGCCCTCATCGCACTAGCGCTAGCTGAGAAAAATCCTGAGATCACTTTAACCTTAGGCACTGACTCTGGTCCCAATGGTGTGCTTGAAGCTATTGGCGTTAAAGCCAAAGAATGTCTCACCACTTCATTGATTAGAGATGATGAGAACTTAATTGCTTCAAGTCCAGCTTATATGCACGGTAATTCAACTATCTCAGAACTGGAGCAAGGCATCTCACAATGTGTCAAGGCAGTAATTGAGATGTGCCATCAGAAAGTTACAAACTAGTTTGTAACTTTGGCATACGGAGACTTTGTCTCCTGCAGACGCTCACTGCAGATGCTTCGCTGCTTCTTTCAGTTAAAAAGCAGGGCGAAGCCCATATGCAGGGAGTGTAACGACCATCTGCAGCCAGTTTACTGGCGTCTGCTGAATTAAATTCTGATAGAATTTAATTCCATGGCTGGACATAACAAATGGTCAAAAATAAAACACAAGAAGGCAGCAACCGACGCCAAAAAATCTTCAGTCTATACCAAGATGGCAAAGATCATCGATGTAGCAGTCAAAACTGGTGGTGGCGATGACCCCAATTATAACTTCCAACTCAAATCTGCTATTGACAAAGCCAAGGCTGCTGGCATGCCCAAGTCAAATATCGAGCGAGCAATTGCTAGTGCAGCCGGCAAAGGTGATGGCGATGATATTAAGGAAGTTGTTTACGAGGGCTACTTACCTGGTGGTATTGCAGTGATGGTCTTTGCGGCTACTGACAATATCAACAGAACTATTGCTGATGTGCGGACTATTTTCACCAAGTCTGGTGGCTCACTAGGAACAGCAGGCAGTGTCGCCTACCTCTTTGAGAAGAAAGGGGTTATGAAACTCAAGAAACCAGAGCAAGTAGACGAAGAAAAAGTTTTAGAGTTTGCCATGGACTCAGGTTTCGATGATGTTGACTTTGATCAAGAGGATGAACTTTGGTTATTGTGCGATGCCACTAATATAGAAGCTAATTCAAAAACCGAGCTTAATGGTTTTGAATTAGTCTCAGCTGGTACTGAGTTAATTCCTGAGACCACAATTGAAGTTAGTAATGAAGATGATGTGAGTAATATCCTCAAAGCGATGGAAGCACTTGATGATCATGATGATGTTATTGATGTAGTAGCAAATTTTGACCTGTCATCCTGAGGAGTCGTAGACGACGTCAGGACCCCATCGTGGAAGTAATGAGATCCTGACGCCTTTCAGGCTCAGGATGACAGTGAGACTGAATATAGTTGTCAAGTATCTCTTTAAATTCTTGCGATATATTATCGCCACGCAAAGTAGTGTGCAGCTCACCTTCTATATAAACTGGAGCAACTGGCTCCTCATTATCACCAGGAAGTGAAATCCCAATATCAGCGTACTTAGACTCACCTGGTCCATTGACTATACAACCCATGACTGCAATTTTAAGTTTCTCAACCCCTGGATATTTGGGCTTCCAAGTATTGATTTGTTCAAGGATATATTCATTAATTTCTTCAGCCAGTTGCTGGAAGTAAGTACTAGAAGTACGTCCACAACCTGGGCAGCTAGTAATACTTGGTTTGAAATATTCAAGCTCAAGCGCCTGTAATAATTCTTGGCAAGCTCTAACTTCAAGACTGCGGTCAGCAAGCTCACCTTGCCCAGCACTTGGAGTAAGTGACATGCGGATAGTATCACCGATACCTTCTTGTAATAGAATCCCGAGAGCTGCAGCACTTGAAATCATGCCCTTGACTGGCGTGCCAGCTTCTGTCAAACCAAGATGCAGCGGGAAACTACAAGACTTAGCTACTTCACGATAGACATTAATCAAATCAGGTACTTCAGACATTTTGACGCTAATTATAATTTTGTCCTCAGGCATACCAGCAGCCATCGCTTGCTCAGCAGAACGCAAAGCTGATTCTTTCATTGCTTGGTAAATTACTTCTTTGAAACTTAATGAGCCATCGTTACGATCCATAAACTCAGTCAATAAATCTTGATCAAGTGAACCCCAATTGACTCCAATACGAATAGCTTTGTCGTTAGCTTTAGCGATTTGAATTATGGTCTCAAAATTATAATCATGCTTATCACCGTAACCAACATTACCTGGATTGATTCTATACTTAGTCAGACTAGCTGCACAGTCTGGAAACTGATCAAGTAACAAGTGTCCGTTGTAATGAAAATCTCCAACCAGTGGTACATTCAAACCTTCAGCTTGCAAGCGAGCATCAATTTGCGGAATCGCTTTGGCCCCAGCCTCATCTTTAACTGTTAATCTGACTACCGAAGAACCAGCAAGATAGAGCTGCTTGACCTGAGATACTGAAGCCTCAATATCTGAAGTAGGGGTATTGGTCATAGACTGGACCACGATTGGGTGTTCAGAACCTATATAAAGACTGTCATTTAGCTTAACTTGAGTGGTTTTACGCCTCACAGCCATAATAATAGCCTGTTTAAGCCATTTTTTGCTAGAATTGTATAGCGTAAATATAGACTTCGTATCTATATTTATGTTGATATATATGGACACTCAAGTCCCTAGCTTGAGGCCCGAGCTTGCTATGCCGGGTCCTAATACTGCTAGAGCTATGCCGCCACAGGGGCATAGCCCAGTGCTTGGCGTCAACCAAGTACTAGCTCGCGAAATGCTCAAGCACCTAGCCCATCAAAATCATAAAGCTAGGGTTGAATCATTCTCCACCTGGGACAAACTACGTAATAAATTTTTCAATGGTCCCGGTTGGTTTCAAAATTTCCGTAACAGTTTTACTATAGGACTTAACTCCTTTGGGATTCTCTTCAATCTAATTGCAGTAGTTGCCACAAATTCTAAATTATTCAAAGCAGACACTACTAAATTTCTTGATGAAAAATCAGAATGGTTCTCTAAGTACATCATTCCTATTAGTTTCACTTGGAGTGGAATTGAATCCTTGATGAAGAATCGACTAGTCGAGGCTGCTGCAAGAATTATTCCAGCTTCCATGTTCACCGTGCTGCCATTCTATAACCTTAATATGGCTACTGGTGTAAGTTCAGCACTCAACTACTTGTTTGAACACGTGGTAGACAGGCATGGAGGGCAGCACCCTGGTGGTGACAATATGCTTGTTAATGCCAAAGGGGTAATCAAAACTTCAATTGATGTCTTCAAGGATATTTTCTGCCTCGACACCAGCAAAGAATCACTAGCAAAACAAATCGGCACTTTGTTTATGACACTAGGTAGCTTTGGAGGACTATTGTTTGCACATAACCAACGTGATTCTAAATCAGCACGCTTATTTGGAAACATGCGCAATATTGGTGGACTAGTTGCTGACTGGAAATTAATTTTCAATGATGTGCTCAAAGACCCTCGCCGTGCCTTTGACTTAAGGTTAGTTGGTAGTCTCTGTAGTACTGCTTCAATTCTTAATATCCTAATGCGTTGGGTTGATCCAAAACTGGCACGTTCGCTTAACCATATTGGTATCGCATTAGATGACCTCGGTCTAACTTATTGGGCTAATCAAACTTCCAAGCGGGATAAACCACCAGCTAAATTTCAAACTGGGTCCCTAATGGCTGCTTAACACCACCATTAACGTAATCAGAAATCTGAGAGATTTTATCAACCCCAATAATGTCTACAGCTACACCATTCTGGACGCAAATCTCAGCAGCCTCTACTTTACTCTTCATGCCACCAAGCCCAGCAGTAGAGGTACTCTCATGAGCAAAGCCACGCACTTCATCAATATTTTTGACCACTGGAATAATTTTAGCCTCTGGATTAAGTCTTGGATCATCATCATAAAGTCCATCGGCTTCACTAATTACAAACAAGCGTTGGGCTTTGATCAAAACTGCCACCCGGGCACTCAAACTATCATTGTCCCCATACTCAAGTTCAGCTGAAGTCACTGCATCATTAGCATTAATGATAGGCACAATATCAAGCGCGAATAATTTTTCTAGAGTGCGATGGATAGTTTCATTACGTTCAGTGTCATCCAAACCTTTGTGAGTTACAAGTACCTGACCAACGTGAGTACCATAATTAGAGAAAACTGTTTCATAGGCATTGATCAAATCAACTTGTCCTACTGAAGTCAGTGCTTGTTTAAAGCTAACCAAGTCAGGACTATCACAAGTCGCTTCTAATTTATCTTTGAGATTTTCAGCACCAAGTTTGGTCACACCCAAGCCCATAGCACCAGAACTAACAATGATGACCTGGTAACCCTGCTGCCTCAAATGAGCTGCAACCTGCGCCAACTCATTCAAAACTTGATAATTAATACCTACATTAACAATTGGTTTGCCTTGTAAGTTGGTAGCGCAAGCAGGCTTCTCCTTGGTGATGGAGCTGGTGCCAATTTTGAGAATAATTACCCCTTTAGCCATAAAAGCCAAGTATAACAATATAATTTAAAATTAACGATAGTTAATATCACCTAGGTATAATAACTAGCAGAAAGGGAATACTAGATAACATGGCAGACATTGTAAAGATCGTAGATGGTAAAGCGCAAGTAGGCGATAACCCAATAGTTTTATTTATAGAAGGAGATGGCATTGGCCCAGATATCTGGCGAGCCTCGCAGGCTGTGTTTGATGCTGCAGTCGACAAAGCATACGACGGCAAGCGTAAGATCGAATGGAAAGAAATCTTGGTTGGCGAGAAAGCTCTCAATCAAACTGGCGAGTACATGCCACAAGAGTCACTCGACCTTATCAAAGAATATAGTTTGGCGATCAAGGGACCACTCACCACTCCAGTAGGTGGCGGAATTCGTTCACTAAACGTAGCATTGAGACAAATTTTTGATCTTTATGCATGCGTAAGACCAGTGAAGTGGTACAAGGGTGTTCCAAGTCCAATGAAACGTCCAGACTTGTTTGACATTGTACTCTTCCGTGAAAACACAGAAGATGTTTATTCTGGATTTGATTATCAAGCAGGTTCTCCTGAAGCACTCAAAATTATTGAGGCTGTCAATTCATTGAACCCTGATAAACAACTACCGCATATCAACACAACTGGTATTGGTATCAAACCTATTTCAGCAGAGGGTTCCAAGCGACTCATCAAATCATCAATTGAGTACGCAATCAAGTACGGACGCAAGAAAGTTCACTTGATCCACAAAGGTAACATCATGAAGTATACCGAAGGTAGCTTCACTGATTGGGGTTATGAGCTAGCCAAAGCTGAGTACGCTGATAGAGTGATCACTGAAGAAGAAGTTTGGGATGGCGCAGATCCTGGCGACAAGATTATTCTTGGTAACCGTATCGCTGATAATACATTCCAGCAATTATTGCTTAGACCAGATGAGTATGATGTACTTGCAACGACTAACCTGAATGGTGACTACTTGTCGGATGCAGCAGCAGCTCAAGTTGGTGGTCTAGGAATTGCACCGGGTGCAAACATCGGTGACAACCAAGCAATCTTTGAGGCAACTCACGGTACTGCACCTAAGTATGCTGGTCAGGATAAAGTTAATCCTGGTTCAGTGATTCTTTCTGGTGTAATGATGCTTGAGTTCATGGGCTGGTCTGAAGCAGCTAAGCTGATTGAAGAAGGCTTAGAGAGAGCAATAGAGAAGAAGACTGTTACATATGACTTTGAACGTCAGATGGAAGGCGCTACTCTTCTTAAATGTTCTGAGTTTGGACAGGCGATTGTTGAGAATATGCCAGTAAAAGTATAGAAAAGCATATGCTCATTTCATGAGCTGCGTATGGCACTTCGTGCCTGCTTATGCTTCGCTGCATTTAAAGATCTAGTCAAGTTAGTGATCTTTCTCATTAGGCTATGAACTAAATACCTTTGTTCTGCCTTGGCGTTACTATTTATATAGGTCAGATCAGCAGCAATTTCAATACAAGTTACAAGTTCGTAAAGACTACCTCTAGCTATATTCAAGAATCTCTTGAACTCTTGCTTTGAATCAACATACGCAGCAGCTTGCTGCATATGCAGGCAACGAAGTTGCCATGTGCCCATCACCATCCATAGAGACTAAAATTTGAGAAATCACCCCTCGGCAAAAAATCTCCTTGAACAAGGAAGATCTTATTCGCTTCACTCCTGAATTTAACCTTACCACTGGCATTGACCAGTGCTGAGTAACCTGCATTGCCAGCAAGTATTAGGTCACGTCTATTTTCTACTGCTCTAAACACTGCAACAGCCAAGAATTGACGCTTAACCCAATCACGAGTAATTTTATTACCCTTGAACCAAGAAAGGTCATTGAGATTGATGATTAGATCTGCGCCTTTCAAAACTGTCTCACGCAGCAATTGCGGAAACAAAAGTTCAAAACAAAGTGCTGGAGCAATTTTGAGCTTAGTTGTCTCCAGCAAATCCTGCTCATTATCACCATGAGCAAAACCATGCCCGACGATACTATTGGCAAGTTTCTGAAGAGACTCAGGCAAAAGACCATACCAAGGAGTGTACTCACCAAATGGTACTAAGTTACGTTTGAGATAGACCTGATCATCATCAGTGAAAGTTCTTAGTTGAATACTATTGAAATAATCTAGTGAAATATTGGTATAGGTACCAAAAACAAAATTATCAGCATGCTGCAATAAATTATTCAAAGACTCAGGTTTACGATCACTAGGAACCGACCCTTCTGACCAAATCAGTAGATCTTTACGGTCAACCAATTTGCTGGAGAGTTGGTTTTGCAACTTAACCAAGTTGGCAGCACTGGCTGCAGCCCCGCGACTAGAAGCTGCAGAATAATCAGCCTGCACTATGGCAAAGTTTTGTTTCTCGCTAAGATGAGTCAACTCATATTTTTTATTGCTATCCAATTGCCAAAAACCAAAACCATAAACCCCAATCAAAACTAAAGCCAAAATCGAAAAGATATTGAGCTGGTTCACCGGAGCATTAATCCCCAAAAACGGTCGATTGACATTGAGGCTAGAAGCCTCTACTCGTAAGTGATAGGCAAGCCCTTGCTCATTCATTTGCACATTGAAAATATTAGAAAGAGCGAAATTAACTAACAAGATCAGAGCTTCAATACCTACTGCACCAACCTGACTAGCGAACTGAATTAGATAATGATTTTGGTACTGACTGTAAGCAAGGAAATTAATCGGCACTGCTAAGGTAGAGAAGTGCATTAATAATTTGTGCTGGCAAACTAACCACACAAAGCTCAGGATTAGCATGTCCAAGAATTTAAGTTCATGACTACGCTGATCAGCACGATACTGATAGAAGAAACGCAGTGCCAGTACAAATGGCAAGGTCAAAAAACTGTGATAGAGAGCTGCCACCAGCCAAGCTGCCAGTGCAATCACAATACTTTGTAAGTTAGTAAAGCCATGCCAGGTGAGAGGATGCAAAGCCTGAAGCCAGGCAAGTGTAAGCAAGTTATAACTCAGGAGAAAAATCATTGCTTCATAGCAACTACGCCAAACTCCATCTGCACTTTTGACCAGCAGAAACAGTGGGATCAATCCAATCCAAGCAAGGAAACCCAAACCAAAGGCTGCAGAACTTAGCCCCAAAACTAAACCTGTCGTAATCGCAAAAATCAAGCGACTCAGTGGGCTATTGAGCGAGAAAGAAATCAGTAGATTAAGGTTTCGTAACATATTTGTCATTCTGAGGAGCGCTTGCGCTACGTCAGGATCCCAGTACTAAATGAATGAGATCCTGACGGTCGTTTCACTCCCTCAGGATGACAACATTATATAATGAACCTATGACTCTACAGCGGATTATGGGAATTGACCCAGGCACAGCAAGATTAGGCTATGCCCTGGTTGATTTTGATCCTAGCAGCAATAAACAAGCTCTAGTCGATTGTGGAATTATTGAAACCCAGAAAGATCTTAGTCAGGCACTCAGACTTAAGGAAATCAGAGCAGATCTATCGATTCTAATTGAAGAATATCAACCACAGGTATTTGCAGTGGAGCAATTATTCTTCTTCAAGAATCCCAAGACCATAGTACCGGTGGCTCAAGCTCGCGGTGTGATACTTGAAGTAGCTGCGACCAATGGTCTTGAAGTATTTGAATACACACCACTAGAAATGAAAAAAATCATCACTGGTCATGGCATGGCAGAGAAATCCTTAGTTTCAACCATGATTCATAATGAATTTAAACTCACAGAGCAAATCAAACCAGACGATGCGGTAGACGCAATCGGTATGGCACTAAGTTATATTAGGCAAGACATGCCGTCATTGCGAGCAGCATTAGCGACGAAGCAATCTAATGCATAGACTCTGCATTGGATTGCTTCGCTGCGCTCGCAATGACGATTTTTGTATTAAACTTGCGGCACAAAACTAAAAGCACCAACTTCCATCACATAGCGAGAGCCATTGATTTCAATCTCCATGCTCTCAATGCCTTTGGTCATCGCATCTTCACGCATTTCAATCAGCGCCATCTCTTCTTCACGGCTTAATTCTAAATCCTCAAGACTTAATTTATGAGCCTCCTGTTCTTGGACAAGCTTAAGCTTCTCAAGAAACTCAGGTGCTTTGGAAGGCATTAGTTTATCGATAAATTTATCTGCTACCACGCTTGCAGCATTAGAAACAAGATCACCAGCTAAGAGTCCTACTAAGTTCATAATTATAATTTCTCCGATATCTCTGCAATTGCAGATTGAATTCCAGCCAATGTAGTATTGATACTAGAAATTTCTGACTCTAAAGTGTCCTTCATATCTGAGATATGATCAGTTTGTTTACTGATTTGCTCTACTTGAGTCAAACGAGCTTGAGTATTGAGAATTTCTTGTGTATCCATTGTGTCAAACGGACTTTGGTTAGAAAGAGTCGCCGTAAGAATCTTCAAGAATAAGTTGGGATCAAAACCCTCGGCATTACCAGTATTGAGTCCAGCAGTAGCTTCAACTTGCTGTTCCAAGAAAGTTTGCTGCTCTGGGCTAAGTCCTGAAT
>JAPPOW010000114.1 GCA_028817775.1 Candidatus Melainabacteria bacterium
TTGTAGGGCTAAACTTCAATCAAGACAATAGAACGGAAATTCTAGCTAGAGGTTTGGATATTAGTGCCGATCCAGCAGAGCTGCAAGCCTATAGAGAAAGTTTAGGATCTACAATTCAAACTGCTCAAGCCAGCTTAGATAGAGCAAGCACTGTGCAAGAACGCAATAGACTAGCAAGACAGTTTGAACTACACGATCAATTGACTCAAGCCCTGGATCAAGGTGACTATCAAGCTGCACTTGCTGTAATCACCGATGAGCATGGTGATAGCATCAATCCTCTAGACCCACCAGGAGCTAATAAACCAGCTCCTCAAGGTATTGCAACTAGAGCTCTGAGCCAAACAACTGTCGAGAGAGCAAGGACTCAAATAGCAGAACTAGAATCAGAATTAGAAAGCAGCCGAGATTTACTCATAACAAAAAACAAAACTGAACTAGAAAGGCAGGCTGTGCATCAGCGCGAACTAGCAGCGATAGATCAAAGAATTGAAAACATTGAAGCAAGAGCAATACCAAGGGTTGATGTTGGATTTAAAATCCCTAGACATGTACCAGATCCTCAAGCCATAGAAGCAAGAGACAAAGATTTAATTGCTGCCCAAAAACAAAGAACTGAACTTCTTGCCAAAAGAGAAACTGAGTTAGAAGAAGAGCGCAAAAGCAGAGCAGAGCTTCTTAGTGAAAGAACAGATAGTCTTGTAAGAATCGAGCAAGCAAGAGAGTTAATGTCCAAGGGGGACTACGCTGCTGCCCTTCAAGTTATCAATGGTCAAGCAGAGCAAAGAAGCGAAGATTTTAGTTTGGCTTTAGATATAGAAGATAGAACTGGTTTCCCTGATAGAAGCAAATTAAGGGCTGAAGCTAGAGCAGCTCACGAGCACAGAGACGATGTCAACGCAGTTCTTGCACTGAGCCAAGAACAATTAAGAGTAAGTCAAGCTAGATTAGAAGCACTTAGAGATGATATCACCAACCCTCAAACTCCTGAAGCAATCAGAGCAGCAAGATTAGCTCAATATGAAACTCTAAGCATAGAAACTCAAGCTCAAGCAAGAGCATTAGATCAAAGCTTGCAATATCAAACTCGGCTTACTGAACTTGTTGAAAGCGGGCAATACGATGAAGTTATTAAACTCAAGAATGGTGAAACAAGCTTTGAGACTCAAGCTAAGTATGGTGAAGGAGCAGAACAACTTTATCAAAGAGCAAGCGGCACTGAGCTTAGACTCACAAGACGGGAAGCCGAAGTAGAAGCAAGAAGATTACATAATGAAAGTATAGCTTTCGGTGAAGAATTAGCAGCAATGGAAACTGCCTGGAATAAACAAGGCAGGGCTTCACTTGCAGATGCTAAAGCATTCTCTGAATTTTCGTATTTTGGCAGACATGTAAGAACAGTAGCTCTAAAAGATTTCAATGCAGAGTTTGATGCAGCTAGCAGATTTAGAAAGGGACACCTGGGATTACAAAGAGCTAGAGAAACAGCTAGAGCTCAACTTGCTGCTGGTGAATACCACCAAGCAAGAGAAACGATGCGAGAAGCAATGAGAACAGCTGTCTTTGGCAAAGAAGATGCAAGGGCAGAACTTGGCAAACACTATAGCTTTACAGCAGGAGAAGCTGAGGAAAGAATCAATGCTAGTTTTGAATCTGCCAAAAATACCATTGTTAGTACCGGTACAGCAGTGCTAGTTATGGGCTCTGGTGGAGCTGCCTTGCCTTTACTAATGGCAGGCGGTGTTGGTATGGGCTCTGGTTATGCCATGGATCTTGGTTATGCTTATGGCGACAAAAAAGATCTTGATAAAGCAATTGATTACGCTAATTCAAAAATTGGACAGAATGCCAAAACAGTTGGCATGGCCGCTCTAAGCTCAGTCTTTGGCATGGGTTCAAGTAAACTAGCGGGAACTATACTCAAAAGTCCATGGGCTAAAGCTGCACTGAGCCGTTTTGCTCCTAAGACCCAGGATTTATTAGCCAAAGGCATTGCTGGTTATAGCGCGGGTACTGGTGGTGCCTTGCCTGGAGTCGTAGAAGATCTAGCTAGTAGAGTTTCAGAAAGAGTTGAATTGACAGAAAGTCTTAAAGCAAGAGGCTACAGCCAAGAAGCAATAGAGGCTGAACTAAAAAAACATAAGCTTGACAACGAATCATTAGTTGCCATTAGCTTTGCAGGTTTAGGAGGAGGAGGACTTTCAGGTGCTGTTGGTGGTGCCAACAGCGGAGCTAGCAGATCTATCTCTGAAGCCTTAATTAGAGGCAGTGCTGAAGAATTAGTAGGCTTTGCTCTTGCTGCAGCAGAAACCTCTGTCAGTGTTGATCCCGAGTCACCAGAATATGTTGACGCTCTACTCAATAATGCTGCTGGTGCAGCACTCAATAGAGCACTTGGTGCTTCAGCAGCACGTGACTTGGATCAAAGCAAGCCAGAAATCAAAATTGAAATCGATGAAAGTTTAGACCCTGACACACCTGCTCAAACCAGAATCGAAGTTGACGCTGATGGTAAGGAAAGAGCTGTAGTTGCTATGCACCCTAGTTATAGACAAAGATTAATTGATTCTGACCCAGCAGCCTTGCAAGGTATATCAGCAGACCTGCAAAGAGCAATAGATCAAAGCCGCTCTCAAAGAGCAGAAACAGAGCCTGATAATTTAAGCCCAGAAGAAGCAAGTCTTAGAGCAAGTGAAACTTTACTTGAAGAAGAATACCACCTGCTGCAAGAAGCTAGAATAGACCCGATCAAACGCAGTTGGACTGGTAGACGCCAAAAAGACCCTAATTCTCCAAATGGTTATAGAACCATGTCAGAAGCTGAATATAGTTCAAGACGTTCACTTGGAGAATTTGAAGCTGAGCAATACGGACAAGTCAAAGCAAGAGAAACTCTACTCGCTGATGCAAGAGCACGCGGGGACCAGCAAGCTATAACAAGATTAGAAAGCGAAATTGCTGAGACCAGAAAAACTTACGATGACAGAAGGACCATACTACAAGACCATATCAATAACGGACGGTGGGAAGCAGCAATGAGTTTTGCTAAAAGCAATGGTATTACAGAAGCTGATCTACAGAACTACAGAGCTGATTATGAACACAATGCAAAAGCTGATCGAGATGGTTTAAGACAAACTAGCAATAACTCTTCTTCTGGAGAAACAGCCAAACTTAAAGCAGACCTAGGATCTTTCCTGAGAACTCCAAATGGTGACTCAAGCGATTTAGTAGCTAGGCTTAGAGAAATTGATCACTCTGAGCTGAGCGAAACAGAAAGAGCTTACTATGATAGGGCTCTAGATAGCTTAGAAAGTCAAAGATTGGCAGATCCAGCTCTAGCACAAGAATTGGCTAGATTGGCAAGCAATGGTAATGAGTTAGTAATTCAGGATAGCTTAGAAAGAACTCTCTTTGCCGGTAAAGACCAAGACCCACGTTTTATTAAAAACTATATTGAAGCTGAACTAAGGCCTCAAATTGAAGCTGGCTATGAACGACTAAGAACAAAATTAAGTGATGGTAGCAGTAGAGCTGAGATAGAAGCTGAGATTAGAAATCTTAGAGACTTAATGTTGCCAATCGCTACCTACAATGGTTCCAATTTATCCCAAAGTGCAGCTAGAGGAGCAGAAGCAGATCAGCCAGTCTTCACTGAATTAGAACAAAACCTGCGTGCGGCAGATTTAGATTCTCTGCTCAGATCGAGAGAGACTGATGATACTGCGTTTAGAAATGAAGCTAGAAGATACCTTAACGAGAGAGACTCCCAAAGACCGGTTCTAGCACTTGAAGCCAACAATGCTAGAGATATTTCTAAGTTAGAAGAGTATATCGATGATTACATTGAAGAATACAATGATCCAACTGAAGATGCCGAAGAAATTGGGGCTATGCTCTCAACTATTGATAGAGAGAGTCTTAGCCCAGAAGAAAGTGCCAGTATCTCTGCTGTTCTAACAAGAGCTAGAGACAAAGGAATGAATCTTCCTGCAATTGCTGATGATTTTATAGCAAGTGATAGTTCAACAATAAGACAAAGAAGCAATCACAGTAATAGTGACGAAGTGGCTATTAGAGCTTCGATCCATGCTGGCTCTAGAAAAATTGAAGTCGATCCAGACTACCAAGCAAGCTCTCATAATGAAAGAATTGCAACTGCTTTATTAGCTGAAGCTGAAGCTGCTTTATTAGATGGAACTGAAACTTCTGGATTGCCTACAAGTGATGAAATCGCCATACTCAGAGAAGATATAAAGCTTGGAGATCCTGAAGCAGTAATTGAATTTGCAAAAACTCATCCAGAGCTTGGTCCTAGCTTAGTTGATATACAAGTCACTGAGACTATGAGACGAGCAGAACAAAGAGCTGCTAGAAACAACCACAATTTAACAGTAATAACTGACGATCCAGAAGTAATAACCAGTGATTCACTACCAGAAGGAGTGATGGCTCAAACCGAAACCACAGTCCATCCTGATGGTACTAGAGAAACCAGAATCAAATTTGCAGCAGGACTTGAGGAAGCTGCTCGTAGAGGTGAGCGAGAAGCACTAGAAATTTACCTAGAAGAAATGAATCGTCATGCTTCAGCAACCCTCTTGGATCCAAGTTCAATGTCAGAAGCAGAATATACTGCAGCTAGAGCCTTTGAAGAACTTGGTGCTGAAGTAGAAGCCAAACGGGAAGCGGCAGAAGCTACAGGTGGCAAGTTAGGCGCTATTGAAGATGGGGTCTATAAAGAAGCACTGGGCAGATTGGCTCCCGCGATATCGGGAGACCCAGCTACAAGAGAAGCAAGATCTCAAGCTGCACTTGATGCAATCCAGACTGAAGCTGAGTTAAGAATAGGTTCTGAACCATTGATTACTGAACCGGACCTACAAAACTATAGAGCTGATTACGAACACAATAGCAAGACTGGTGAAACAAGACAAACTAGCAACTCTACCGTACTTGGTAAAAAAGCTAGAGAAAGTATGCTCCGCGACCTTGAAGAATGGGGTAGTCCTAATGGGCCTCACCGTACAGATGAATCAATCAGAAAATTTGAGGCAGCCTATGCAGATGGAATCGAAGGTACAGACGAAATCCTTAAAGGTGCTCATGAAGCTGAAACCCCTGGTAAAAGACAAGGTTTTTATGGGGAAGCTGCAAACAATGACACTATTAGTAAAGCCATGAAAAAATATGGTGTTGATCCTAGTGAGGGCATAAGAACTTCCCTTAGACACGTAGAAGGCAAGGCTCAACTCGTTGATCATTTAGGGCGAGCAATCGATATTCCTAAAGAAGGGGACGCGGAGGCCATGCAAAAATTTAATCAAGCTGGTTACACAATTGATGGACGTGGGGCACTATTTTATACCGGAGGTGGCCGAAGAAGGCCTATAAAAGATGGGGCTAGCAAAGGTGGAGACGACAAAAAACAAGTCTTTGTGAGAAACGGTAGATTAGTCAACGGAAATGGTGATCCTGTGATGATTGTAGCTACAAAGCGAGAGTATGGTATGTCACATGCTGCTAGGGAAATTGATACAGCAGTTGATGCAGAGCTTCGAGCTGGAGATAAAACTGTTCGTTTGCAAAGGTATTTTGAACACAAACTAAGACCTGCAACACTGGTGAACAAGGTTTTCGGTATGCCAAATGAACCCAGAGATCACGGTGATGGTGGTGCTCAACTAAGGAGTTTAATCGCTCTCAGTCACGCCCATGGTTCAAATCCTAGTATAATGATTAGCGCCGAAACCAGTGCATTATACGCAGATGATGCTAGCTCATTCAGACGGTTTGGTGAAGCTTTGGCAACTACCTTACCTATGTACCAAGAAGCTAAGGCTGCAGGTATAGTATTACCAAAATTAGTGGTATATGATGAAAACATGAAGCCAATTATGCAAGTGGATGCAAGCGGCGTATCACTGCCAGGAGATAAAAAATAACAATGCCAGAAACTATCAATAGAGAATATAGACTTTTTACAAGCCCTGCTCCATCTACAAGCAAGCCAAAACCTGCCGAAGCAAAGAAGGAACCAAATAAGCTAGATGGCCTCGCTAGAGAGTACAGCAGCTCTATCCCAGCCATATTAATGAACCTAGCAAACTCAGACTTTGAACTTAAATTTGTCGACAACAGAATTTCTACTGATTCTGGTATTAGTTTGGGTTATATAGAAATCAGGGAAAAAAATGGTATTTATGACGGTATTGACGAGGATCCTTTGGATCGCATATCCGTTAGGATAGAGCAACATGATAATGAAAATGTTGTCGTTCTTTATTCTCTTCTTGGTTCTATGCATTATAAAGCACCAGATGATACAGCTAAGAATAATGATGCAAAAAAAAGAAATGAGAACTTAAGAAAACTAATATGTTCAATTTTTGATAGATTCAACGCTGATGTCCTAGTAACCACAGACAACTTGGATGCTAATCCACCCAATTCTCTTCGAGCCGCTGTGGAAAGAATAAAAGCATTCCCTGTCTTTACAATATTTAGCCGCAGGTTCTGGGCTTCAAAGACAGAAGACCTTTATCTATCTGTATTTGGTAGAAATCTGGGCAAAGACGAGTTTGGCAATATAACAGCAAGACCACACAAAAGTATTGGCTAATCCCCTATTTAGCCTTTCCTTGCCCCTAGAATCAAAGTTTTAAGCTTCCTAACAGCAAGAGAAACATCATCATTAACAACAGTATGTTTAAACTGACCAGTAAACTTCATCTCCTCACTAGCTTTAGCTAGGCGCTCCTGCAGCACTTCTTCAGACTCAGTGCCGCGTTTACGCAAGCGGCGCTCCAGTTCCTCAAGTGAAGGAGGAATCAAAAATATAGACAGTGCTTCAGGACACTTCTGCATCACCTGAATTGCTCCCTGGACCTCAATCTCCAAGAATACATCCTTGCCAGAAGCCAAGGTATCGTCTACAAAGTTACGTGGCGTGCCATAGTAATTACCGACAAATTCAGCATGCTCCAAAAAAGCATCTGCTTTGATCATTGTTTCAAACTCATCTCGAGATTTAAAGAAGTAATTGACCCCATCTTTCTCACCAGGACGAATTTCTCTAGTAGTGCAACTAATAGAGAACTCTATATCCTCAAGCTCTTGAAACAATTGATTGACTATAGTGCCCTTGCCTACGCCTGAAGGACCAGTGAATATAATGAGGTTATTTTTCATTGACTATTAAATGATTACCGTCGATTTTTTCAATAACTACAGTAGCGCCCTGTCCAATCTCAGCGTCAGAGCTTGGTTTAGCAAGCCATGTCTCATCGTAATCTAATAGTTTAACCAAACCTGGTTCAGTCTTTGATATTGGCTTAAAAACCATTGCTTCTCTACCAATCAGTTTCTCTGAATACGAACCATATTGCTGCGGATCCATTTCGGCTGGAATCTTCACTACTGATTTAAGAAATGGTCTCACTGTAAACAAGAAGAACACGCTCAAACCAAGATCAATAGCAAGATCAGCCTTTAGACCCAATTGCCAGATATGTTCAATCCCCCCAGTGATTGCAGTAGCTAAAGCAAAACAAATAAACAAAAATGTGCCTGGGCTAAAGGCTTCCGCAAGCAGCAATAAACCAGCAATTACATAATGTACTAGGTGCAAAGGCATAAAACAATCATATCAGTACAGAGGACAAATGACCCTCTTAAATTTATTTTCTTAAGCAAATAAATTTTGCCTCAAATCTCGCATCTCGGCAGCAAAGCTACCGAGTTTTAATTGCTCGATTTGTCGTTTTCTTCGAAAACGAACCGGCAAAATTGGGGTTCTCTCTCGCCTCATCCAGGGAGCAAGCTCCCTGGTTTTCGGCTACGTTCGAATAAACTTAGATTTAGAGACAAGACCCATACAAACAAAGGGATATAAGGAATTTAGCCAGAGGTTAAATGACCCCTTTCGTTTTTAAGTTTGATTGAGCATAATTAATCACTGAAATGGATAGCCCAACAAAATACATTGCACAGCTATGCTTCGTAGCGGGAAGTACCTTCCAGATACCGCTTGGTAGTTCATTTTTAAAACTATTTCTAAATGAAATGGAGTTTAACGATATAAACCTTCTATCATGCTGCTGCGCTTCCCTTGTAGGTGCTGGCATCATTAGTCTTGGGTATATTACAATAAAGAAGGAGTTCGTTCTATGACCTTTGAAGAGAATATTTTTGCTACTTTAGGTTATTTAATGACCGGATTACCGGCCTTAGTTGTCGCGATCTTACTAATCAAAAAACACGGTGTTTTTCTTAACAAGAACTTAGACAAGAAGGATCAAAAGCCACCAGCTTTATACCTGTAGGCTAATTGCTATCCTTAAATTTAGTACTAAACAACTCACCAGCAGCAGCAATACTACCCAAAGCTGAAACCGACTCTGTCGGTAAGAAAATCTTGCTTGATTTGCCATCAGCCACTTTCTCAAGTGTGTTCATATACATTAATTGCAGCACTTCTTTAGTAGCTCCAGCAGCCTTGAGATGCTCGATATAAAGCTTAGCTGTTTCAGCTTCAGCCTCTACTTCAAGCTTAACTTTCTGGGCTTGCGCTTCAGCACGTTTAATTACGGCTTGCTTCTCACCTTCTGCTCGTAAAATCTCAGATTCTTTGGCACCTTCTGCATTCAAAATTGCAGCCCGGCGATTACGCTCAGCTTCCATCTGTACATTCATTGCCTGCTGAATATCAGGTGGTGGACTAATATCCTTAAGTTCAATACGGTTAGTTTTCACGCCCCACTTACTTGCAGCGACATCAATAATTTCCTGCAATTTTGCATTGATAGTATCACGCGAAGTCAAAGTTTGATCCAGAGTCATATCACCAACAATATTACGCAATGAAGTCAAAGCTAATTGTTCAATTGCATAAACCAAATTACTAATTTCATAAATTGCAGAGAATGGATTAACAATCTGATAGTAAACTACAGCATCAACATTGATATTAACGTTGTCCTTGGTAATCACTGATTGTGATTGCAGCGGCAAAACCTGTTCACGCAGATCTACAGTGCGGTCAACGGTATCAACAAAAGGCACAATCACATGCAAACCAGCTGGCAAAGTTTGACTATAACTACCCAGACGGGTAACTAATTTACAGTATCCTTGTTTAACAATGACAAAGGCTCCAAAAAAGAGCATAAATGCCACTATGATAAAGAATCCTAAAGTTACTATTGCAAAGTCCATACCATAATTATATGTCATCCTGAGCCCTTTAGGGCGTCAGGATCCCATTGTGGAACCTGAGAGATCCTGACGTCGTTGCACTCCTCAGGATGACAGTAAATAATTCATTATAGTGCGCACTGGAATCCCAGACGCGCCTTTTGGTGACCAATCCATTGGCTGATCAAACCAACAAGGACCAGCAATGTCAATATGTAACCATGGAATTGGCTCATCAGAGCCCTTTTGTTTGCCAATAAACTCTCCAACAAACAAACCACCATTCTGAGCGCCAGCTTTACCCTTGGAGCCGGCATTGATCAAATCAGCAATCTCAGACTTGAGTGATTCCTTGTACTCTTCATAGAGAGGCAATTGCCACATCAATTCACCAACTTCATCAGCTGATGTTTTGACTCTATCTAATAATTCTTGATTATTAGTCATAATTCCAGCACAAACATTACCTAGAGCAACCATACAAGCGCCTGTAAGGGTTGCAAAATCAATAATTTCATCTGGATTTTTCTTAGAAACGTAGGCTACTGCATCAGCCAAAGTTAGCCGGCCCTCAGCGTCAGTATTATTAACCTCAATTGTCTTACCATTCATTGCTGTAATGACATCTCCTGGTTTATAAGCCTTGCCACTTGGCATATTTTCAGTTGCAGCTACAATTGCAGTGATTTGAATCCCCTTAGGCTTCAACCTAGCCACCGCGCTCATAATACCCATAATTGCAGCTGAGCCAGACATATCTTCTTTCATCATCTCCATCGCTTTGGACGGTTTGAGACTCAAACCACCACTATCAAAAGTGACGCCCTTACCAACGAGAGCTATATGCTTGCGAATCTTGCCTGTTGGCTTGTAACTAAACTCTATAAATTTAGGCGGCTCATCAGAACCTTGAGCAACCGCTAAATAAGCGCCCATACCAAGCTTCTCACAATCTTTTTGTTCTAAAATTTTGAGCTTAAGCGGGTTAGTTTTGCCCGCTGCAATTTTCCTAGCTTGCTTTGCTAAATAAGCTGGCGTAACTTCACAAGCTGGCTCCCAAACCAAATCACGCGCAATAGCTGTTGATTCAGCGATAACCTGCGCTTCTTTTACTAATTGTTTGATTGGACCAGTAAGTTCATCAACTAAGATAGTAAGCTCTTTAAGTTCTTTGCCCTTACCATTATTCTTGTCGTTAGTTTTGTAGCGCTCAAACTTGTAATTGAGCAAAATAGCCAACTCAGCAAGCATCGCTGCTTGACCAAAACAACGTACCGCAAGTTTCTCAACTTTACTAGCTACTCTAATTAGACTAGCTACTGCTTTACGCTCATTATTAGAATCAAATTTATCCTTAGGACCAAGCCCGACTAGAATAATTTTTTTGAGATTTTTGTGATTCTTGAGATTTGGATTCTGAGAACTCAATCTAATCACCAAAGTCTTGCCAAGTTTGAATTGAAAATCCTCTTCTTTAATAGTTTCAGAAATCAGGCCCGAGAGTTGATTATCTAACTCCGCTAAATCTCCTTCGACTTGAACTTTTTTCTTGCCCTTGGGAGCATGCGCCGCTAAAGCTAAAGCTTCACCAGTCAATGTAGTAGTTTTGAGAAATTTCTCTACTGTAATTTTCATAACTTGATTATACCAGGGGGATCATCCGGCAATAAGGTCCTGACGGTCAGACTTCGTCTTCCCTCAGGATGACAGAAAACAAAAAAAGACCCACTGATCAGGTGGGTCATCTTATATGTATCTACTAAAAACAGTCGCTTACTTTTTCTTTCTGCGAGCTGGCTTTTTCTTAGC
>JAPPOW010000015.1 GCA_028817775.1 Candidatus Melainabacteria bacterium
TGCCAAGCTAGTATGCCATCCGCCTCGCCAGCTTCTATCTTTGAAAGCATCTCATTGAATACTTCACGCCCTGGTTTCTTTGCTGACTTGCTTTCTGTGAATTCTTTGACAATCATCAATCCTTGCTTCTGAGCGTATTCTCGAAGCTCTTGCAGTTGGGATTCAATAGATAAGGCTTGACGTTCTTCCTCTTCGGAAGACTTTCTGCAATAAATAAAATAACGCATAGGTTAATTATAAATAATTATTGTTGAAAAGGCCAGCATTTAAGTTGTAGCACGAGGGCTAACTGCTGTACAAAACCAAGCTGCTATTCTGAATGTGAACAGAGGGAAATTCCATCATCCCTACAATTCTCATGAAATCGCCGTGATTCTCTAATTCTTGCTCCAAATGGTTGCCGTTCTGGCATATTAATCTCTGCTAAATCAGGGGGTGGAAAAATTACAGGACTAGATGTCAGAGACTTTACTTTACCACTAGTTTCTGTCGCTATTTCATCAACTAATCTATTGATAGTTTCTAGCTTGGACATACCTGCATCCATAAACTCTTGGGTTTGCTTTGAATGAAGAGGGCTTCCTTCACAGGATGATGAAATTAGGAGACCCATAATAAAATTACTATAGTGACCCTGAGTATGAGTTAACGCTCTATCAACTTGGTTTAGAATGCCAGCATTATCTAAGACTTCTTCAGTAAAAAACTGTGCTCCATATATATACCTATGATGATCATCTAACCAAAGGTGTAAGAGTCCTTGGCCAGGTACTCTATACTCTAATTCATCAAGAGCCTTACCTCCTGGATGATGCTTATGATTCCAAACCCCTACTCTCAAGTAAGAATTATCTTCGAAACGATAAACAGTTTCTGATGTCGAACCACTATACTGTCTGTGGTAGACATTACCTCCGATAATTTCATATTGACTTTGTTGTAAGTTTGTTGGAATACGTTCTTTGACAACCTGTTTTGATTGGAAGTTTTTCAAGAGTTCGTCTAATGTCTGCTTTTGTCCTATGACACTCTGTTGTTGTGTTACAGAAGTAGTGGAGTTGCTAATACTTGACATGGAAATAATTTTAGCATGGTTGTTAATGTAATACTCTTGTGAACTGGCAATGTAGGATGGGGCAGACTGAGCCTACGCCTTGCTTGTCTCAATCTGGTTCCAGAAGCCAGCTATGCTGTCTTCTTCCACAAAAGTATAGACTCCAGTTGTTGTATTAGGTGCTCGCCCTAATACTGTTTATAAATTTCACGAGTTCATACGGGTCTCTGGGAATGTGAGAAGGAGTCCTTAGAATGGCAAGTAGGTCTAGCTTTTGAGCAAGATCTTGAATATAGCTTAAGGGTAAGACAATACGTTCATGATTTTGCTGAATTATTTGATAATCAGAGCTTTGGAAGCATTGTTCATTTTCTAGATACTCTACATCCCATTCAAGCCAGTACATGTGGTTTTTCTTTCTTTTCATAGCATAAGATTTCTCAAATATGAGAAAGCCTTTCTGAAATTCTACCACAATATTCTCAGATATGAGAAGGCTTAAAACACAAAAAATGATTGCCAAATCTCTGAGGAAAGCTAGGCTTGATAGTCAAATGCCTCTTGAAGTCGTCATAGAGGATCTAAAAGACCTCAAGGTGAAATGTTCACGAGCTAATCTCAACAAAGTTGAGATAGGACAAATCTCTTGTCGAGCTGATATTCTGGCTGCTCTCTGCTTGATTTACGATATCAAGGTTGAAGAGGTTCTTTACAAGAATTGAGTCAGCGCAACTCTAGAGGTCTTTGATCATTCTTGCTATTTGATATTTATCATAAAGCTCAGAGTTATCACTCTTGACCGCTTCGATCATATAGTCAAGAGTTTCTTTGAGAAATTCATCAGTTTGATCAAAAAGCTCTCTGAGTCTTTGTTTCGCAGCTCTTTTTTGAGCGGTTTTATCACCTTGCTGAGCTAGCGCTTTGTCATAAGCATTAATGGCATTTTCAAGGTCTTTGATATCTGCTTCATCGATACCAAAATTAGCTAGATTCTGTTGTTCTGCTTTGGTGTCGTCTAAGATCATTTTGGTTTTTTGGCTGAGGTCTATATCTCTCATGAGCTTCAACTGACTAGGAGTTAAGCGTGTTCTTGCTTTGAGTTTCTCGTTATTGGTCTGGCGACCATATACATAGACAGCTGCTGCAATTGATATTGTCTTACGGATTAAGCCGGAACGAGCCTCTCTTTTAGTTGCAGTAGCACCCTTGGTTACATTTTGAAATTGGCTCTCCGCTTGATAGATTTCTTCAAGCAAAACCTCATATTCCTTGAATATCGTGGCAAAAGCTGGTATCTTGGAGATAGTATCCATGTCCTCCAATAGAACAGCTTTGACTGCTGTGTACATTGAAAACTTGTTTTCTTCACTTTTGATCATTGCTAAACT
>JAPPOW010000179.1 GCA_028817775.1 Candidatus Melainabacteria bacterium
ATTTAAGTAAAAGAAAAGTTGTAAGAAATTTCGTCAACTTTTCTCATCAATCAATTTTATATCAGTTACAATTGCCCTTATGCCAAGTTACAGAAATATCAACTGTATGATAGTACCAACTGGTATCGGCGCTAAGATTGGCGGCTACGCTGCTGACGCTAATCCAGCTTGTAAGTTATTAGCCAAAGCTTCTGATTTATTAATCACTCACCCCAATGTAGTCAATGGTGCTCTGCTGACAGATATTCCTGAGAATGTGGTCGTAGTTGAAGGTTACTTATTAGATAGATTCTTTGCCAATCAAATTGCTTTGAGACTTGGAGTCAAGCACAAGATTGGCGTGGTTGTAGACGGCGCTGCTAGCGAGCAAGAGCGGCAACTAACCCAAACCTGCATTGATGCTGCTCGCACTGTCTATGGCATTGATATAATGCCGGAGATTTTTTACACTGAGCAAGCAATTGAGGCTAATGATCTTAAGCATATTAAGAACCCAGATACTTTATTAGAAGCTTGTGCTCGTGCCCGCGAGGCTGGAGCAACAGCCCTAGCTTTACTAGCCGTGCTTGATGAGGACCCGCAATCTCAAGCTGCTCAAGATTACGCGCAAGGAGAAGGTCATGATCCAATCGGTTCAATTGAAGCTAAGATCTCGCATTTGGTTTCTCAAATATTTTTATTGCCTTCAGCCCACGCACCAATAGTACGCTCAAGTGAAGCAAACCCTGAGAAAGTTGATCCTAAAGTGGCTGCTGAATATTTGAGTGAGAGTTTTCTTGCTTCGGTATTTAAGTGCTTGCAAGCAAGCCCGCAAATTATTCCGCTTGAATCAAATTATAAGGTCCTTACTAGCGGCTATACCAACCCTGCTGAGCTAGGACTGAAACGTAAGCCTGAAGACATTATTATTCATGATCTAGCTAACCTCGTTGTACCTTATGATTGCTGCAATGGAGTGCCAATGATTGAAGCCTGGAAGCAAGAGATCCAGCTACTCTGCGTCCGCAACAATACAACTGATCTTGATGATAGCCCTGAGCTATTTGGCATACCGCATAAACTTATGAATAGCTATCTAGAGGCTGCTGGTTATCTGCTAGCTAACACTAAGGATAATCAATTTATCGATCCAGAGCCAATTTTGGCTTAAAACTTGCATGATTTGGTGTTTTTGAGGCATAATTGACTTGACATGACTGATTTAGGACAAATCATCACTGCAATGGTGACACCATTTGAAGCTGGTAACAAAAGCCAGATAGATTATGACGCTACTGGCAAATTAATAGAGCACCTGGTTAATAATGGTTCTAGCGCCATTATCATCTCTGGTACCACTGGTGAAAGTCCAACTCTCTCTCATGATGAAGAAATTGAATTACTGAAGTTTGCTAAAAATAAATTAGCCGAGCTGAACGCGAGCACCAAATTAGTTTTTGGAGCAGGTTCCAACTCTACTCAAACTTCAATTACCATGAGCAAGCGAGCTGAAGAAGTCGGAGTTGATGCACTACTAATCGTCACCCCTTATTACAACAAACCAAATCAAGCTGGTTTGCGCGCGCACTATTCACTTATTGCTCAAGCGACAGACTTACCAATCATTCTTTACAATGTGCCATCGCGTACTAATATTTCACTGACGGCAGACACAATTATAGAGCTCTATAGAGACTACCCGCAGATCTGCATGCTCAAAGAAGCAAGCTCCAATATCGATATCATCTCTCAAATTAGAGGCCAGCTCTCAGCTGCCGAATTTGCAATTTATTCAGGTGATGATAGCTTGACTTTGCCAATGATGGCAGTAGGCGCGCAGGGCGTTATCTCAGTAGCTTCACACTTAGTGGGTAATGAGATGCAAGAGATGCTTAATGCCTTCAAGCAAGGTGAGCTAAGCAAAGCACAGCAAATTCAATACAAACTGATGCCATTATTTGATAATTTATTTGTGGAACCTAACCCTACTTGTGTCAAAGCGGCACTTGCTATCACTGGTTTGTGTTCAGCAGAATTGCGTGAGCCGCTAGTGCCACTTTCAGCGAAGCAAGAAGCGAAGCTAAAACAAGTTATCCAAAAATTAGAACTTCAAACTCAATGAGCAAAAACAAAACAGTAAAGCCTGACCCTAATCAGAAGGTCAAAATCATCTCCCTCGGTGGTTTATACGAGATCGGCAAGAATACCTGGGTCTATGAATGCGGTAATGATATCGTGCTAGTCGATGCTGGCTTAGCCTTCCCGACTACTGACATGATTGGTGTTGATATTGTTTTGCCGAAGCTCAATTACATTATCGAGAACAAGGATAGAATTCGTGCGCTGATAATCACTCATGGTCACGAGGACCATATTGGTGGGGTGGTGCCACTTTTGCGTGAAGTTAATGTACCAATCATTTATAGTCCACCACTAGCACTTGGCTTACTTAAGTCAAAATTTGCTGATGGTGATATTCAGGACCAAGCAACAATCCAAATCACTGATAGAGAAGTGGTTGAAGTTGGTGAACACTTCAGATTTCAATATATTCGTAACAACCACAGTATCGCTGATAGCTTCTCACTCATTATTGACACTCCTGCTGGACGCGTAGTTCACTCTGGTGATTTCAAGTTTGATCACAGCCCAATTGACGGCAAGTTCTTTGATATCGCACCACTAGCCAAAGCCGGTGAGGATGGGGTTGCACTACTGATTAGTGATAGTACTAATGCCGAGAAAGCGAGCTATACTCCATCAGAGAAAGCGGTAATTCCAAAACTTAAGGACATCATTGTCAACTCTAAGCGCCGCTGCTACATTACTACTTTTGCTTCACAGGTGCACCGCGTAAAGTTGATAGTCGAGCTAGTGATTGCCTCCGGCAAGAAACTGGCGCTCTTTGGTAGATCAATGATTAACCTTGCAGCAATCTCTAAAGATCTAGGATATATAAATTTCCCAGAAGATTTTGTAGTACGCCAAGAAGATGTTGGCAAAGTGCCTCCTGGTGAATTAGTAATCCTAAGTACTGGTTCTCAAGGTGAGCAGTTCGCAGCACTCTCTCGTATTGCTCGCAAAGAACACAAGTATCTTAAAGTAGAACCCGGAGATACAGTGGTAATGAGCTCTTCGCCGATTCCTGGTAACGAGAAGTCAGTAAATAATTTGATTAATTTATTGTCTGCAAGTGGTGGAGAAGTGATTTATGGCGCAGGTCAATCAGTGCATGTCTCTGGTCATGCTAGCCGTGAAGAGCAAAAACTACTACTTTCCTTGGCACAACCAGAATTCTTTATGCCTTGTCACGGTGAGTACCGCATGCTTGTTAAGCACGGTGAAACCGGGGTTGATTGTGGAGTTGATCCTGAGAAAATTTTACTAATGGACAACGGTGATGTACTTGAACTGCAAGATGGCAAGTGCAAAGTGATAGACAAAGTGGAAGCCGGTATCATTATGGTTGATAATGCCAATGTTGGTGAACTTGACACTAGCATTATGCTTGAACGCCGTCTAGTTGCCTCAGAGGGCATGCTGACCATAGTCATGATTCTCAATGCCTACGGTGAAATTATGGGTGAAACTAAAATCTACTCACGAGGTATTGTTCTTGCAGCCAAAGAAAAAGCTTTGCTCGACACTATTGAAGCCAATGGTGGCAAACTGAATATCAAAGAAGCTTTTCATCACAAGATAGTTGAAATTGCCACAGAAGCAGTGGACAAGAGCCCGCACAATCCGCATGGCTCAGCTGAGAAAAAGATGACCGAGAAGTTGGATCTAGCTAAATTAGAAATGGACGTTAAATCTGAGATCCATAGATTTGTCGATGACAAGATGCACCGTCACCCCTTACTAGAAGTGATAGTCATGGAATATACCGGCAAACCAGCAGCTTCAGTACTGGGAGCTTAATGATTCAATCCTAAAGCAAGGCTTCCACACAACATCAACCAAGCTTATTTTGATATAATGATCTTAATTTAAATTATGATAGTCCCGCTAATCCCAGCCTTAGTTTCAAACATAGATCTGCCAAGTCAAGCAGCAGATGCAAGCAGGCAATACCACGAAATAGAACTGGAGTTAGCTAAGCCAGAGCCTTTGCCCGGCAAGACGTTAAGAGCTGGCATTGGTCTATCTGGACGCAACGCTGCAGAGCTCCTTGCAAGAAAATCAGCCTCAAGTCTCAATGGGCACGAGATGGGAGCAATGCTCGTTCTCAGTCGTAAGCTGCATCAAAAGATTGTAATAGATGATCGTATTGAGATTACAGTTAACCGGATTCGGGGTAATAATGTAAAGCTCTACGTCTATGCTCCAGATGAAAGAATTGGCAGAGGCGAGTATAGTGGTCAAGCTAACCCTCAAGCGGAGCCAGCTGGTTTTGGGAGAGGCGGTCTGGTTCTGACCAGAAAACCAGGACAAACAATCCTAATTGGTGACAATATCTCAATCAAGGTACTTAATGTCAAAGGCGACAACGTTCGTCTTGGGATTGATGCTCCTCCCGAGATTCCTGTTCATAGAAGTGAAATCCAGGAGCGGATTGAAAGAGAGAGAGGCTAAACAAAGCTTCACAAATGCTAACAAAAAATTAAAAGCCCTCCTATGCTAGACTGTGCTAGAGACAAGCAGGGGACTTTTTAAGGAGAATATCTATTATGCCAATAGCAAGTTATGAACAGTATTGTGAGATGTTAGATAGAGCGAAGAAAGAAAAGTTCGCCTATCCAGCAATCAACATCACCTCAGTTACAACCATTAATGCTGCCCTCAAGGGTTTTGCAGATGCCAAGTCTGACGGTATCATTCAAGTTTCGACTGGTGGCGGGCAATTTGCGTCCGGACTTTCACAGAAAGATATGGTGCTTGGTGCAATTGTTCTTGCCGATGCTTGCCGCACTTTAGCTGAGAACTACGACGTGCTTATCGCACTTCATACTGATCATTGTCACCCTAATAAGGTAGATGGTTTCCTTAGACCGCTTATTGAAGAAACTGCTAAGCGCCGCGCCGAAGGCAGACCAAACTTATTCAACTCACATATGTTTGATGGTTCTGAACTTTCTACTACTGAGAATATGAAACAATCTAAAGAACTACTTGAGCTTTGTGCTCCAAACGAAATCATTCTTGAAGTTGAGACTGGTGTAGTTGGTGGTGAAGAAGATGGTCACGATACTTCTGGTGTCGCTAAGGACAAGCTTTACACTACTCCAGAAGATATGCTTGAAGTTTACGAAACCCTCAATCCGGTTGGTGGACGCTATATGCTAGCTGCTACTTTTGGTAATGTGCATGGTGTTTACAAACCAGGTAATGTTAAACTTACTCCTACTATTCTAAGAGATGGTCAGAAAGCGATCACTGACAAATATGGTGCAGATGCTGCACTTGATCTTGTCTTCCATGGTGGTTCAGGTTCTGAGCTTAGTGATATTCACGAGACTCTTGACTATGGAGTTGTGAAGATGAATGTCGACACTGACACTCAATATGCATTCACTAGACCAATAGTTGATCATATGATGACTAACTACGAAGGCGTGCTCAAGATTGAAGGCGAAGTCGGTAACAAAAAAGTTTACGACCCACGTTCTTACATGAAGAAAGCCGAAGAGAACATGGCAGCAAGAATCGAACGCTCTTGCGCAGATCTCAAATCAACTGGAACGTCGATCCTCTCTGGCGCCGTCGCAGCCTAAAACCTGTCTGGAAAACTCAATAACTTCGTTATGCTTGTAAGCCAAAACCCAACTGCTCATCAGGGCTAGTTGAGGTATCTGGATGCTTGAAGTTGTCTATCAGGTCTTCAAAACAATTGAGCAAATTAACTTCTTTGTTAGTATTCAATCTGTTACCTTGCATCAGCACGTCAAAAAATGACTTGACTATTAGCTTATTGACCGTACCTCTCAGATACGAAAGTGTTAATGAGAAGATGGTTCTAATATTATCTGTATCGTAACCCATGTCGAAATAGAAGTTTCTCAGTGATTCTACTTGTTTGACTATTTCGTCTTGGGGCAGTCCCCTGTTGTAGCTACCAGATGGCTCAAGTGTGAATTTTTGTTGCATTGTTAACCTCCTTGTTAATTTTCACCTTTGCCCAGCAAAGCTAAAAGAATCCTTAATAAAAGTATCACACGATCCCGAGGGACTGTCCATAAAAATCAGATTAATTTTACTTAAGCTTGGGAACCTTTGTTGTTTATGCTACATTGATTGCCATGTCATTAAACAAAGAAATAGCAACTGTAGGTATAGATATGGGTGGCACCAAAATTGCCGCTTGCCCATTTGTCAACGGAGAACTTCTCAAGGACCAAGAAATTAGAGAAGCAACTCCACAAAATGATTCAGAAGCAATTTTGCAGACCATGGCGAGCATGGTTGAAAAACTCAAGAGCCAACATGATATCAAAGCCGTTGGTATTTCTACAGCAGGCATAGTTAGCAATGACGGCACCATGATTGGTGGTTGCGGCAATATCAAAGGTTGGAAGGGCACCAAAGTCAAATCTGAATTAGAGAGCCGTCTTGGTCTGCCGGTTGAAGTTGAGAACGACGCCAACTGTGCAGCACTTGCTGAAGCAACTGTTGGTTGCGCCAAAGAATTCAATCCAGTACTTTTGGTAATTGTTGGCACTGGTATTGGTGGTGGCATTGTTTGGGGTGATAAGGTTTGGCGTGGCGCCAATTACGCTGGTGGCGAGATTGGTCATATCAAACTCAATGACAAACAAGCACGCCGCTGCACTTGCGGTGACTGGGATTGCTGGGAATCATACGCCTCAGGTACAGGCTTACAAAACACTGCTCATTTATATTTCGCCGATCCAACAATGGACAACTATAAACTTATGGACCTGCATCACAAGGGTGACGAAACTGCAATTGAAGTAATGAATACTTGGCATCACTACCTTGCACTGGGCATGGCAAGTGTCATCAATACTCTTGATCCAGAAGCGGTAGTAGTTAGTGGCGGCATGGCACAGTTTATCAACTACACCAAATTAAACAAAAAAGTCCGCGACAAAGCTGTTGATGCGCTCAAGGACAAGATCAATATCCTTGAAGGTGAACTTGGCAATGATTCCGGTATGGTAGGCGCTGCTTGCTTAGCCAATTTTGCCGCTCAGCAGACCGCTGTTCCAGCTTAAGCTTGAGCTGTTGCTAAATTAGGCTCCACTTCTTTTGCTCCAGGTCTTGCACCCAAGAGTTTAAGGTTGTCCTTGCGCTTAACCTTATAGACACTTCTAAACATCTCAATCAATGGTGCACCAAACCAACCAAGGACAGGAATTCCACGGATAGTGGTTGCAAAGTTACCAATTGCATCATAGATCTTCATCTTATTCTGCTCCTCTGCGGTATAGCCTTCTTCATTACGACGAGCAAAGAATACTGGATTTTCGCTTGCAATCAAGTGTCTCAAACCAATACGCATTGCTTTAACCAATTCTGATGCCTTGAGGGCATGCTCTTGCTCTTTGGCGTCATCCTCAATCTTATCGAGCTTACCCTTAATAGCTTCTGGATTTTTGAAATCGCCAGGACGAATATCAAGATTCTCCAAACTTGCGGCCACGTAACCAGCTCCTGGTACATGACTTTCACCTAGGTGGGCAACTAGATTTCTAAATGCAGTGTATGAATCATAATTGTGACCTTCTAGTTCCATTTTCTTTTGCTTGGTTTCATAGAATTTCAAAATCAATTGTGGCGCTCTAGTTTTAGCAAAGTAAATAACTGCATTTGGGAAGGAAAGAATCATTGAATTCAAGCCAACCAAACGATCAGCCCAACGTAGTAAGCGAGTACCATTGTCTTGCACATAAGGATCAGAAAGATTGACAAAGGCATTTGGTAATAGCATCAATGAGCGCTGAATTGGATGTAAGTAATCATAGAGGTCACTAAACAAAGAAGACTTTCTGAAACGATTTAGTACATAGCCATCTTGAATATCCATATTACCCTTGGTTAAATCCATACTTGGGATCACCTCTCCATCCAGGTTGGTCGGTCTGATCTTCTTAAATAAACTTTGCAGGTAAGAATTTGAATTCATTAACTTACCTAGATACTTGTCAGAATACTCTGAAACATACTCACAAAATTTCTCGGCAGCCATCTTGGCGTTGTATTGCAGACTTGCAGTATTGCCGGTATAAAAGCCAAGTGATTTAAGTAATAATGAGAACGAACTCACGAATTCACGCACCACAATTGCCAGCTTAGATTCTCCTGCAACCTTCTCTAATAATTTATCCTTGACCTTGGCAAATGCACTAATGAAATAAGGGACAGCAGTAACAGAACCTAAGGTTGCCTGAATCATATGAGTGAAGCCAACATTGTATTTATCAAGTTCTACTCGTTTAGAATTACCTGTGGTCCAAGAATCGAAGTAGGCTCTTGCAATACGCTGCAAGGAATCAAAATTGGATACTACTGGCATCATAATTTCAGAAATCTCTTCACCAAACTTGGCAAAATTAAATGACTTTTGGTCACCAAGATATGAAGAAGCTATCCCCAGAGCGTGTGACGGCAAACTAATTAGCACCGACATCATTGAGGAAACAAAGCGGAACGGGCTTACCAAAGTATCACCCAGTGTGTATAAGTTTTTGATGAAACCACTAACCCGCTTACCCTGAGGTCTCAATGGATCATGCTCTTCTGCTGGCACTGTAAATAAATTAGGTAAGAAGTTGGAGAGTGAACGGCGCATCGCAAAGATGAATGATGTCACCTGTCTAACAACTGCCGTTTGAGAACTTCGTTGAATAATATCATCAAGCAAGAAAGGACGTTTATTCATAGCAACGTAGTCAATGTCATCTTGCTGCCTTGGTGCAATAAATTTTCTAAACGGATAGATAAAGAAACTCGAGAGAGTTTTAATGGTAGTAGTGACATAGTTGAGCCAGAAACTTCCAAGCTCACTTTCTTCATGATCAATAATATTTTCTGCCTGACTAACTAATGAAGAAGGAATCAAAGGCAAAGCTGCCGCAAGCTCAGCCAAACTTACTCCAGCCCGAGAAGCTCTAGTAGACCAAGCTTCTGATTTTTGATTAGCATTGCCATTTGGAATTTGCTGAGCGAGTTGCTCTAACTGCTCTGGGCTTGGAGCATCAGCTGGAAAATTATTCATTGCAGCATTAGTTGGCTGACCTAATTGAGCCGGTGCAGGATTCTGCTGCACAGGATTATTAGTTCCAGCTGGAGTGCTGCCACTAGTATTGACATCAGCCATTTTAGGCCTGAGTCTCCTTCTTTATGTATTACAAGATTTAATAAGAATATTAAATCTCGCATATAATTTTAGCAATAAATATATCTATACGTCATGATAGATTCGTTTTAGGGGTTTTCATTCATATATAGCCGATTTTATCAGGTTGATAAGGACTTAATCCAGTTTCTTGACTGCTCGTCAAAATCGTAGCCTAATCTACCGGCGGTCTTATCGTAAATATCTTGAGCTCTCTTCAAATCCAAATGAGCTTCATCCTCACCAAAACGAGGTACAACCCAGAAATTATTCTCACCACTTTGGATCATAATTTTATCAATACCATGAATCTGCGCCCAAGCTTCACCCACCTCAACCAATAATTTTCTAATATCAAAGACCAACCTGCGTTGTTTCTTATCAAAGATACCTGCAGCTTTAAGTTTTTTGTTAGCTACCCACTCACCATTTTCTTGATGCATATACTCCCCATCAATCACTTGATAAGGATTAACACCTTGAAATTGTTTAATCACTAAAACTCCATCATTATTGAGTTGCGCTCCCAAAATTGCTGCTGGATGACCATCATAACTCAGCAGTAAACCTGATGGGCTATCCATATAGAGATCGTAGTATCTGTCACCCAATGTTCTTTCTTCCCGGGTATACCAATCAACAACCTTACCTGTTTGCTGCACGCAATTGACGGTATTGAGACGAATTGGCGAAAGTGAAAATTTATCCAAACTTAGACCCTCTGGCAAATCATTGATTTGGTTAGCCTTAAGTAAAGTCTGCAAATCTAGCTGCTCAAGATCCACTCCTTGAGCCAGTTCAATAGCTTTGATCAATTGTGCGCAAGTAAAACTTTTGTGACCAAAACTCATCCTGGCATGATCAAAAAGCTCATCAGGCAAATCATACTTCTCACAAACAAATTCTTCAAACCTATCTGAATTACTAGTACTGTATGGAAAGCTTGCATCAAGCCAATAGAGAAACTCCTTACCAAATGAATCAATAAATTCTGGTTCAGTTTGCATACAAAGATTAACCAAGTGACGAATATGATCATCAGTCTCCTCATCAAATTCTTGAAAACTACGAACCGATATTTTCTCAGTCAAATCCTTGCCTGATTTAATCTCTGGAAATCTTTGCTTCAAAAAATCAAAGCATTTCATATACTCGCCAAAACTCGGATTATATCTCCAGTCCCTAAACCTACCTTCCTTAGCTAGAGCTTGAAAATGAGATTTTAATTTATCAAAAATTGTATCCGCCTGGTGCAAAGCTCCAGGCCCGCAAACTGCAGCTGGGTGATGAACCCGCCCCTCTCTTTGCAGAGGCCTTAATAAAGGCCCTAGTGTTGTTATGGTATTTAGCACCAAGGCAAAGATAACACAATGAGCAGGCGCGGGTCAATACAGTATTATAGCCCTGGTATTTCCACCTAATTTAACAAAAAAAGCTTGAAAACTCGTCTATTATTTTGTACAATAGCTAGTGATTTAAAGGAGCAAAATTCAATGACAGTAATGATGGGTGAAGACGCAAGTGGAAAAAACAGAGACCCAAAGCCGGTACGTTTGGGTAACAACCATATCATAGTTTTAGAAAATCCTGGTGATGATAAAGTGAGTTCTCATCTAGTTGAATACCTTGATGATCAAAATATAGTTGTCACCTAACAAAATATTCATAGGGTTGAAAGCGAAGCTGCAGTAGCCGGAGAAATATTCG
>JAPPOW010000122.1 GCA_028817775.1 Candidatus Melainabacteria bacterium
AATTGGATAACTTGACCAGTAATAATCCTCTAACTTACTGGTAATCTTGGCTTCAAGTGGGTTTCTATGAATATAACGAATAATGTTTAAACTATACTTTTCTGATTGAACCAACTTAGAGTTGAACCGTGACTCAAATACCGCTCCATTCCTCTCACGTTTTAAATTATGATACAACGCATATCTCATATTAATGCTCTGCATAGCACGAGACAAATTCCCCCTAATGGATTGTAGATATAGATGGTAGTGGTTATCCATCAAACAATATGCATGAATTTTAAATCCATATTTTTTCTGTGCACAACGCAGACATGAAAGAAATTTATAACGATCTTGATCATCAAAAAAAATCACATGTCGATCTAATCCTCTTAGATAAACATGATGAAATGAATTAATGTAATCGTGCCGTTCAATAATTGGCATAAGTTACTCCTTTTGTTCTTACACAGGAAATCCGATTAATAAAAATTAGCAAAAAACAGCCTGCAATATTTACAGAGTAGGTGATGTCCACATTTGTATAGACAAAGCGTTACGGGGTTACCACCCGGAGTGAATAAGGTAACGTTACCAGTAGTAGAAAAGCCCTAGGTGATTACCCAGATAGTTCCAGGTTACTTTGTCAAATATTTCAAGTAGTAGCGGGATGCCACGACCACCCTCATTGTCTACCAAGACATCGTCAATACACGCCTGGTTATAAACCTGCCAATTGAAACCAGGACCTGGATCAATCAGTGTCATCTTGAAGGCTCCTGGACTGACTCTATAACCAATTTGCACCTTGCCATAAGGATTACGCTCAAGACCATAACGCACCGCATTTGTCATCGCTTCTGTAATTCCAAGCCTCAAATTCAAACCTCTATCTTTAGGCATACCAGCTTGCTGAGCTTCATTAACAATCTTGTCTATCAATGCTGCAACCTGTTCGGTATCATCAGCAGGAAAATCAACAATATCAAATTGAACCTGTTCAAGACTAATCATCAGCCTATCATCGGTCAGCGGCGTAGCACCACTTAAAGTATTGAGGGCTTCGTTAAGTTCATAAGTAATTTCTTTTACATCTCTATCTTTGACTTTGTCCAAAGTTTCTTCAACCCAAGTCTTAGGCACAAAGTTGCCATCCGGCATCTTTTGATCCATCACCCCATCAGTAAAGAGCACCATCTTATCGCCGGGTTTGAAATCAATCGCCTTGGCTTCGTAAACTTCTTCAATTTCCTTAGGGTTTATCAAACCTAGTGGCACACCGCCATCCAAGTCACGATCAAGCATTGCAATCTGCTCACTCTGAATTAAATAAGGATTCAAATGACCGGCATTGGTATAAGTCAAGCTGCCCTCATGCAAATCAAAAACCCCATACCAAGCAGTTGCATAAAAATCAGAACTGGCATTTTGATCCAGAATTGATTGGCAAAGAAAACTGATCATTTTCTCAGGGAACCAAGCAAGCGCTGAATTGCGCACCGCAGAGTTAAACTCACCTAATAAATAACCTGTGAGCAGTGCCGCAGCTGGTCCCTTGCCCGAGACATCACCAATCAAAACTCCAACTTTGTCAGGAGCCAACTCAGCTACCCAATAAAAATCTCCAGATACATTACTGTGAGCCTTGTAGAAAACTGAAGTCTCTAAATTAACATCAAATACATCACCACCAATTAGTGAAGTCTGCACTCTAGCTGCCTGCTTCAACTCACGCGATAATTTTTCCTGATAAGAATTAAGCTTCTCATACATCCGTGACTGAGTCATAGCCACGATTACCTGGGAACCAGCAGCCTCAATAAATTCCATCTCATCACGAGTCCAATCCCGCTTGTGGAAGCTATGAAAGACAATCCAACCCTGTACTACTGACTGAAAATGCAAAGGACAAGCTAAAGCGGAGACCGCTCCACTAGCCTCCAATTCTTCCTGCTCTGCTTTACTTAGCTTAGAAAAATTCTCTGGTGCAAGTAGATCATTAACTGCAATTGGACCTAATTGATTCTCACGAAAATTATCGAGTATCAAGTGAGTTGCAGAATCAGCAACACTATGCACTCCCTCCTCGCAATACTCATCACTAATATAACCATCGAAGTAAAGGAAGCATCTAGATGCCTTGAGTGCCAAACCCAACTCGTTTACAGTACGAGCCAATATCTCACTCAAGTTCAAACTAGAACGAATTTGGGTTGTGAGATTGTTTAAAAGTTCGGCATACTCCGTTCTTTGACGGGCCTCTTGATAAAGAAGTGACTTCTCAATTGCAGTTGACAGTGGGATTACAATAGATTGCAAAAGATCAATCTCACGCTCATTCCACTCTCGCTCACGATCACATTGCTGGATATAGAACACACCTTGAATCTCATCTACCATTGATTGATGCTAACCACTATCAAAAGATGAATAGATATGCTTCTTAATCAGAAT
>JAPPOW010000167.1 GCA_028817775.1 Candidatus Melainabacteria bacterium
GGATGAGCTATCCCTATTGCAGTAAGCTCATCGAGAGATTCAACCTTGGTGTAATGATTTTTCTCAGCAAGTAATTCTTTGATCTGCTGCTGCTTAGAACTAAGATGAAGAACTGATTGCCCACTTGCAATCTCACGTTTAATTTTTTTCAGTAAAAATTTGTGTAATTGATCTTCTTTAGAGAGTAACATTTGTTTTTCTTGCCTCCATTGCTCTAGCATGTGCTTCAAGTTCTTCAGCTCTAGCTATCGTAGCAACATCTTTAATCAAATCATCTATCTCTTCAGCCTTAGAGAAATCAATAATACTTGATTTGGTCATAAAATCAATCACTTGTAAACCAGAAGAAAATTTAGCAGAGCCAGCAGTAGGCAAACAATGACTTGGTCCTGCAAGATAGTCTCCAAGCGACTCACAGGAGTTAGCCCCTATAAAGATTGCCCCAGCAGCTTTAATCTTAGTTGCAAACTGATGTGCCTCTTCAAGTTGAAGCTCCAAGTGTTCAGGAGCATAATCATTAATAATCTGAGCGGCTTCATCCAAATCACTTACCTGAATCAAAGCTGACCAAGACTCCAAACTTAATCTTATGGTTTCAGCTAAGCTTGGATTATTCAAAGCATCAATTTGCCGCTCAAGCTCATGCTTAGTATTAGTAATCAAATCCTCTGAATTAGAAACTAATAGAACCGACTCCAGACCAGAGCCATGTTCAAGTTGGCTCAAAAGATCAGCTGCAACTTGTTTTGCTGAAGCACTTGAATCAGCAACTATGGCTAACTCACTTGGTCCATAAATTCCATCAATGCCAACTTTGCCAAAGACTTGCTTCTTGGCAAGACTGACATAAATATTACCTGGTCCAACAATTTTATTTACAGACTTAATAGTCTCAGTGCCATATGCTGCCGCTGCAATTGCCTGTGCGCCACCGATTGCATAAATTTCTTCAATGGCACAGAGTTCTGCAGCTGCTAAAATCCCATCATTAATTGGTGGTGGACTGAATAAAACAATGCGTCTTACTCCTGCAACTTTAGCCGGAATTGCAGTCATCAAGACAGTGGAAATCAGAGGGGCTTGTCCGCCTGGGACATAGATAGCAACCGAATCAATGGCTTGATAACGAAGACCTAGATTTTCACCATATTCACCCTTATAAGTCCATCCCTGATCAAGTTTGCCTTGCTTAAGTTCTTCTTGATGAAATTTTTCTATCCTAATATATGCTCTTTTGAGGGCTTCTTGCAAGTCTTCACTCAAATTAGCAAAGCCACCAGCTTGAGCAACAAGTTCACCCTGGTATTTATCAAGTTGTTCGCTCAAACTAGTAATGGCTTGGTCGCCACCAGTTTTGACCAGTTCAATAATATTACTGACTGTTTCCTCTCTAGCCTTAAGCTGCTCATCAGCCAAGCGGGCATTAATTCTTTCTAGTTCAGGGTGAGACACCTAGATATTATAACAATCAGTTAAATACAATGGTTTTATTACCATAAACAATAATTTTGTCATCAGCATGTGCTTTAATTGCTCTTGAAAAAACTAATTCTTCTATATCTCTGCCCTTGGCAACATAGTCTTGAGCACTATCTTTGAAGTTCACTGGACTAACATCTTGAGCAATAATTGGTCCCATATCAAGATCTTCAGTGGCGTAATGAGCAGTTGCTCCAATAATTTTTACACCCTTGTCATAGGCTTGTTGATAAGGATTGGCTCCTTTGAAACTTGGTAAGAAACTATGATGAACATTGATGATTCGATGTGGATACTGATCAATAAAAGCTCCACTCAAAATTTGCATATAGCGAGCCATAACAATGAAGTCTATATTGAGTGGTTTGAGTAATTCAAGTACTTGCTTTTCCTGAGCAACTTTATTTTTATCAATAATGGGACAATGTTGAAAATCAATTCCATAGAGCGCTGCAATTTCTTCAGCATCAGAATGGTTACTAATGATAACTGGTATATTGACATCAATCTCACCATATTTATGCTTGAGCAAAATATCATTGAGGCAATGGTCATGCTTGGAAACCATTATTGCCATATTTTTTTTATGAGAATTGAAACTAAAATCCATTTTGAATTTCGCAGCAATGGTTTCAAACTTGGCAGCTAGCTCATCACTGGCAATATCAATTTCAAGACGCATGAAGAAATTACCATCAACCGAATGTTGCTGCGAGTCAATAATATTGCCACCATTCTCAGCTATGAATTTAGTAACTTCATAGACTATGCCTTTTTGGTCAGGACATTGAATTAATAGCCTAAGGGGTCGTATATGGACATTGGACATTTCTTGTATCACAAAACAATTCTACTATATGTTCATACACAGAAATGTCCAATGTACATATACGACCCTATTAGCCCA
>JAPPOW010000048.1 GCA_028817775.1 Candidatus Melainabacteria bacterium
GACTTACCTGAAGCTGAGTCTGAGCTGGTTTCTGGTTTCAATACTGAATACACAGGAATGAAGTTTGCACTTTTCTTCCTTGCTGAGTACACCAATTTGTTTATTGCTTCAGGGATTGCAGTAGTACTATTCCTTGGTGGCTCGCATTTGCCGATTAGCGCAGCAGCTGAACAACAGCTCTATGCTGCTTTCTCCAGCATTACGATTGCCTTACCAGTTATCGGTGATCTTGGTGGTTTGCTTGCAAACTTGAATCTGGTTTGGCTGATCACTTCGGCGGTTTTCTTACTTAAGATCTATGCGATGTTCTTAGTTGCAATTTGGATTCGTGCTACTTTACCACGCTTGCGTCAAGATCAATTGATGGAGTTTGGCTGGAAGTATCTCATTCCTTTGACTTTGGGAATCATTTTCATCGTCACACTTTGTTTGGAGTATTTAGGGTAAATTTAAAATGGCAGTACTTGAGAAAATAATAGAAACAGCTACCAAACCAGTCAGCAAAACGGTTGACGGTTTGTACAATATTTTTCTGGGCATGTATACCGTGTTCAAGAATACTAGTCGTGATCCAATCACCAGTAGTTACCCAACTAAGATGCCAGAGCTTTACTCGCGTTCGCGCCATAGGCTCGCTTTAAATGTGGACCCGGATACAGGTGAGCATCTCTGTATCGCTTGCAAGCAGTGTGAGCGTGTCTGCCCTGATACTTGTATTTCAGTCATTGCTCATCCTGACGTCAAAGCTAAGTCATCACAGTTCTATATTGATCATGGACTTTGTATGTTTTGTGGTTTGTGTACAGAAGTTTGTCCTACTGACTGCATTATCAACACGGTTGACTTTGAGATGTCTGAAGAGAACCGTGAAGATTTGATTTACGACATCCGTAAGCTAACTCTGACTCAAGAGCAGTCTCGAGCTTACTTCCAGATGAAGGGTTATAAAACCAAGCGTGAGAAAGCAATTGAGAAAGCAAATGCTGACCCATCGAAAAAACCACCAGCTGAAGGTGGCATATCTCACAAAGCTGTTGAGGCAGCACTGGCAGCACTTGGTGTGGAGGTAGCAGCATAATGGCAACACTAAATGTTTTATTTGGTACAGAATCTGGCAACTCAGAAAAACTAGCTCAGAGCATCGAGCTTACAGGCAAAGAAATCTTAGCCAAGGCTGGAGATGCGGTGAAGTTTGAAGTGGTCCGCAAGAATCTTAAGGATGTTAAAGTTGATGATCTTGGTTCTATGGACAATGCTGTGATTGTGATTTCTACTTGGGGTGAAGGTGATCCTCCTGCTTCTGCTGAGAAATTTTGCTTAGATATCTACAAAGCTTCAAGCCCAGATCTTTCTGCTTTGAACTACACAGTGCTAGCTATGGGCGATACTGGCTATGAGGATTTTTGTGGTTGTGGTCGTAGAGTTGACGAGGCTATAGCTAAACTAGGCGGCAAGCAAATTATGGACCGTAAAGATATGGACCTTGATTATGCTGCTCATTTTGAAAAGTGGTCTGTGGAGTTCTTTACTAAGATGGCTCCGCTTTTGAAGTAGTTTTGTTGCCACGGGTAAAGTACCAGGCAACGTAGGCCAATATAGACGCAATTATGAGTGGAACCCCGAGTACTGCTGCTAAATGTATGTCCATTTCAATCATCTTTGGTATCTGATTCATTACTTATTATACCTCCTACAGTAAGGATGAAAACACTAACGAGAAGTACAAAGATTGATAAAGTGAGGCTTTGATTGGTTACATCTTTTTGAAATATATAGTCAAGCCAGTACTGTCCAAAAGGTATACTACAGCCAAAGCCAAAAAATTGGAACAAGTTTATTAAGTACTTTCTTAATCCGGTCTTCATCGCTAATGATTATGCCTAGTATGGAAAGTAAATGAAAGGGGTCAAAGAACCTCTGGGAATATATCTTATACTCTAGTCAAGACAATGATTTTGCTATGTAAATTGAATTGGTTATAACTAGTTGTTCAAAATTAAGGGGGTCACCAAGGTTAAGAAATGAAAAGTCGAACAGCAATCAAAACAAGAAGGATAGCAATGCCCATTCTAAATTTCTCTTGAGGAATTTTCTCAACTATCATCTTGCCTGCTTGTACTCCGGCAAAGGACATTGCTACACAGATGCTTAGTTGAGTCAAAGTCAAACCTAGTAAGTTGTTTAAACTAAGTCCCTGAGAGAAATAGCCATAGAGCCTGGAAGAATCAATTAATATCAAGAGTAAAGCAGAGTTGGCTAAGTAAACAGCTTTCGGTAAATTAAATGCTGAAAGAAAAGCTCCACGTATCGCTCCGCCCATACCAAAAATCCCAGCAACAAAACCAGAGGCTAGTCCGCCGATAGAACCAGTGAGGTAGTTAAATGAAATTTTGAATTTAGGGTTGAAGCCAAGAAAGATTGCATAAGCAAATAAAAATCCAGCGATAATTTTTTCAATTAAGTTTTCATCTACTAGAAAAAAAGTTTGAGAGCCATAGTAAGCAGCGATGATTCCTACTAAACCAAAACTCATTACTAATTTGAGATCAAAACCTTGGCGGAATAAAATCAATCTCCAGAGGGCGTTGAACCAATGAATAATGGAGACAAACAAGAGAACCTCAGGAGTGGGATAGTAGAACATCAGCACTGGCATCATAATGGTTGAGGTGCCAAAACCAGTGATAGTACCTAATAGGCTTGCTAGTAGAATTAAGCCAAGCAGCAAGAGCATTACCTGATTATAAAAGAATATTTTTGATTATGATAAGATTTTTAATGAATGCCAATCCAGCCAAATACAGAGCGGGTTTATGCTGCAATAGGTACCGGCTCAATACCAGGTCTTATTAGGGATGGTATTGCAGCAGGGCAGCCCCAAATAGCTGCTGCAAAACAGCATATTGCCTACTGCATTAAGGGCAGTCCCAGTGATATTGGTAATAAATTAGCCAGTGCTTCTGAGCAATATTTAGATAGAAGTCGAGAGGGCAAGATTCCTCAACTAGTTTTGATCACAGCAGGCAATGATCTTGTTGAGATTGACACAGTCTTGAACCAAGTTTCAGAACAGCTGAGTCAATATTTTGGTGATATTGTTCAACTGGTTGTTTCAGGTAAAGGACAATCTGAACATTTTTTAGCAGAGGAGAAATATAAGCGAGTTGATGTATCTAGACCTGGTCTGAGCTTTAATGATTCATGGCGATATTTGATAGGTGGTATCTCTGGGCTTGATAAGGTGGTTGCAGCAGCTATACCTAGAATTACAGCGCCTAGAGCGCATGAAGAAGATGAAGGGGATTTGGTGATGAGTCCAACAGAAATTGCTGCAGCAGATGCCGCGCTTGAAAAAGTATTAAGGCGAGCTGGACGTAGAAGACCCTAAGCAGCGGCGCTCATTAACTCGTTCATCTTACAAAGTGCGCTGTTTATGTTAAGCTTGTACTGTGGGAAGAATAAAACACAGAAAACCGAGTGGAGGTCCAAAAAGGCAGCAGGACTATATCAAGAAATATCCTACATATTTTGCCACTAAACCCGTCAATCCTGGAATTGATAATACTTTTCAGCTTAGGACTCATCAACTATTCAAATCTCATCCACAATCTACCGCCAAACCAAGTAGGGGGTTCAAAAAATCTGCTCCCAATTCAGTTGATATCAAAATACTTGAATTATTGCATCGCAGAACAGCACCTGCTCTGATGGAAGAGCAGAGCTTGCAAGATGTATACGATAGAGCAGGAAGGATTACCTATGATTTTAATGATAGGCCACTTCGTTTAGAAGATGAATTTTTGAGTATTGAATTAGATGAAGTAGTTGCTTTGGATAGGTTGAGAGAATTATCAGCAGCTAATTTTAAGGGTGTCAAACAAGAAGATGTTGCTGTTGCATTAGAAGCTGCTAAGTTAGAAGATGGTGATGATAAAAGACAAGAGCTTAAATCTTTAGCTTTAAGACTTTTGAGGCGTTGCAAAATTAACGATCAGCTTGCTAAATATGATCAGGCTTATGCCCCAGCTTCATTTGTTGATCCAGATTTTGAGCATAAAGTTATTTCATGGCATAATTCTGCAGCCTCGAACAATCATGTATTAAGGTCATGGCAAAGGACAAAGTTAGCTAGCTTGTATCAAACTCAGGGTTTATTACAAACTATGGCAGCTATTTATAATCTAAACCCAGATAGTGGTGTAACCGTCGCTGAAGATTTGGGTTATAGAGACTTTGAACATTTGTATAGTGAATTAGCAGGCAAGACCGTGATTGACCTTGGATCAGGCTTGAATTCTTTAGCAAAGGCTTTTGCTTTGAAGGATAGGTTGTCAGGAGCTACTACCAATTTTATACCAGTCAATCCAGCTTATGCTTTGCCAATAACTTGGGCTAAATCAGGAATGATGGTTACGGCGAGCCAGATGGGCTTTGCTAAAGATCAAATTAAGGGGATTGATGATGAGGAAGAGTTTTTTAGAGAAGTTGATAAGCGTACAGTAACTGACAATTGGATAGATCTAAAAAGTATAGGTGATGATGTGGCTGATATGCTTATCTCATCAGAAGCTTTTCCAAAGCACACAAGTTCAAATAAAGAAATCAGAACAGTCCTAGGTGAAATAATGAGAGTCCTTAAACCGGGAGGAAAAGTTGTTCTTTCCCCAGTTGTATCAATGACTGATGTTAAGTACAAAGAGCTTGGCATGGGCTATGATGTTCAGCTCTTTTGTAAGATGGCTGGCGAGGCAGGTTTTACCGTCGAAAGTAGAAAGTTTCGTGAGAGGCACCAAAAATACCCAGAAGGTAGAGCTGCAGTTGTAGTTCTACAAAAACCAGAGTGAATTAAGCAGCAGCGCTCATTAACTCGTTCATCTTAGCTACATTGGTTTTAACTGATTCAGCTGAAGATTTAAGATCAGCAAGTTCTTGATCATTTAGTTTTAGTTCAAGAATTTCTTCAATACCATCTTTGCCAAGTTTGGCTGGTACACCGACATAAACTCCATCTATGCCATATTCACCAGTAAGCATACAGGAGCTAGGTAGAATTTGTTTTTTGTCATTGAGGATAGCATCGATCATCTCAACCGAGCTAGATGCTGGCGCGTAGAAAGCTGAACCAGTCCCTAGTAGGTTAACAATTTCGATACCACCCTTTTGGGTGCGCTCAATGATTTCATTAATCTTAGCTTCTGGAAGTAAGTCTGGAAGCGGTACACCAGCTACTGTAGTGTAGCGAGCCACTGGCACCATATCATCACCGTGACCACCCATTACACAAGGTTGAATATTCTTGACTGAAACATTTAGAGCTTCAGCAATAAAGAATGCCATACGCGAGCTATCAAGTACTCCTGCCATACCAATGATTTTATTGTTTGGCACGCCTTTAGCACTCAATATCTGGTGAGAAAGTTGGGTCATGGCGTCTACTGGATTAGATACTGTAATAAAGATAGCGTCTGGACTTTGTGCATGGGCAGCCTCAATACAAGCTTTGACAATTTGAGCGTTCTTCGCTAGTAAATCATCTCGGCTCATACCTGGTTTGCGGGCTAAGCCTGCTGTCATTAAAACTACATCGGAACCAGCAGTAATTGAATAATCATCACCACCAAAAATTAAACGGTCATGTAATTCAACAGGTCTAGCTTCCATTAAATCGAGAGCTTTACCAGCTGCAACCCCGCCCATAATATCTACCAGGGCTACACTTGCGATATTCTTTTCGGCAAGTCTTTGAGCTGCTGTTGCTCCAACATTCCCCGCTCCTATAACTGTTACTTTGGCTTGTTTCATAGAGTACATTTTAACATCAGTTTGAATAATAGCTGCTTGAGACTTGGCATACGGCACTTCGTGCCTGCATACGGAGCTTTGCTCCTGCAGACGCTTCGCTGCTCTTGCAATACGTGTTATCATGGGCGCATAAACTACAAAGGCGTAGTTTTGGAGGACTTAATGGAAGAAATGACTAAAGAAGAAACGAACTTAGATTTGACTAAAGCAAGCCGTAACCTTAAAACAGCTCAACTTTATGAACTGGCAATCAAAAATGGTGAGGCGCAGCTTAGTGACAAAGGTGCTTTGGTAAGCTATACCGGCAAAAAAACTGGTAGATCAGCTAATGATAAATTTATCGTCAAGGATGACGAGACTGCTGATAAAGTCAATTGGGGTAATATCAATAAGCCAATTTCTGAAGAAGCTTTCTTTAGAATTCGGGAGCAAGTTTTGGCTTATCTCTCTAGCAAAGAATTGCAGGTGCAAGATACAATCGCTGGGGCTGATCCTAAGAACTGTGTTTATGTGCAAATTGTTACTGAGACAGCGTTTCATGCACTCTTTGCCCGTAATATGCTCTCGTCTGTGAACACCAACTCTGCTTTGCTTAGTTATGGTGAAGAAGTGATAGAAGCCTATTCACCTGAGTATAGGGTTTATCATGCACCAAATTTGCAGCTTGATTCTCAAGAGGAGACTGAGATCAATTCGGGTACCGCAATTTTGGTTAACTACAAAACTAAAGAGGTCTTGATTACTGGTACTCTCTACGCTGGTGAAATTAAGAAATCAGTTTTTTCGCTGCTGAATTATATATATCCGCAGCGTGGTATTATGCCGATGCATTGTTCCGCCAATGCTAGTGAACAAGGTGAGGTAAGTATCTTCTTCGGGCTTTCTGGTACTGGTAAGACTACACTCTCTGCTGATCCAGATCGCAAGTTGATTGGTGATGATGAGCATGGTTGGTCTGATGAGGGGGTATTTAATTTTGAAGATGGTTGTTACGCTAAATCGATAGGGTTGACACCACGCTCAGAACCTGAGATCTACGCTGCCTCACGTCGTTTTGGGGCAACTATTGAAAACGTAGCAATGAGTGATCAACGTGAGCTTGATTACTTCGATAAGAAAATTACAGAGAACGGAAGAGTATCATATCCGATCCACTTTATTCCAAATTTCTTGTTTGATCGATTTGTGCGAAAGCAACCCAAAAATATCATTATGCTTACCTGTGATGCTTTTGGAGTTTTGCCAGCTGTAGCTAAGCTAAGCCCAGAAGAAGCCAGTGAGCATTTTATGCTTGGCTATACAGCTAAGATTCCTGGTACTGAAATTGGAGTAACTGAACCTAAGGCTGTCTTTAGTCCTTGTTTTGGTGCGCCATTCATGCCATTAGCGCCAAAGGTCTACGGTGATTTGTTAAAGGATAGAGTCTCACATGCCAAGGTTAACTGTTGGCTAGTCAATACTGGCTGGGCTGGTGGTCAGTTTGGAGTTGGTGAACGCATGCCACTAAGTTTGACTCGGGCAATCATTCATAGAATCAATACTGGCAAGCTTGCTAAAGAAGCAACTCGCAAACATTCTATACTGGGATTAGAGATTCCAGAGAGTATAGAGATGCCAGAGGATCATTGGCAGGATAAGGATGCTTACAAGCAAGCTGCTGAGAAACTTATGAACTTGTTTGAGCAGCAAAACAAGAGCTAATCTTCTCAAGTAGAGCATCGCAACTATCCTTGTCTAGAGCTGAGACTAATTGAGGTTGATAGCTTGAATACTGTTCTGTAAGTTCAGAGATATAATCGAGTTTAGCTTGTTCAGCAAGATGATCAAGCCTGTCTAATTTATTGAATACAAAAATCCTTGGAGTTTCTTTGCCATCTAGTAATTCATCAAGAATCTCTTCAACTACTTTAATTTTGAGGTGGATGTTTTTGTCAGAGATATCGATTACATGTAGGATCAAGTCTGCGTCAATAATTTCAGCAAGGGTCGTCTTGAAGGCTTGGATTAGATCAGGCGGTAAGTCTTGAATGAAACCAATGGTGTCAGCAAGGACAATTCTCTGGATATGACCAGAGAATTGTTGCTCATGGCTCATAGCTGATGGCTCATGGCTTAAATACAATTCTCCTACTTTAGAATCAAGAGTTGCAAATAATTCATCTGCTATATAAACTTCTTTTTTGCGAGTGAGGGTTTTGATCAAAGTAGATTTACCGGCATTGGTATAACCAGCTAGAGCAATAGTTTTGATATTACGATCCCGGCGTTGGTCGCGCTGACGTTGTTGAATGCCAGCATATTTCTTGATCTTGTCCTTGACTAGTTTTTCGCGTTTGCGCAAGTGACGTTTCATGATCTCGATATTGGTTTCACCGACACCGACTGTGCCGATACCACCAGCCTGACGGGAGAGTTCTAGACCCATGCCAAAAATTCTTGGTCCCATATGTTTGATACTGGCTAGTTCAATCTGTAATTTGGCTTCAGCAGTTTTGGCGTGTTTGTCAAAGATTTTGAGTATCAAATCCACTCTATCCCAAACTTCAAACTTGCGTGGGGTTTCAAACCTACCTTCTTCTTTTAGGCGTTTGATTTCTAGTTCAGTAATATACTCTCGGAGATTATCAATCTGCCTTGGTTTCATTATATTATTGAGGATGACAATATCAAACTCTCCATTCAATTCTTCATAAAGTTCATCAATCTTGCCAGTGCCGATATATGTCTTGTAGTTTGGCTTAGAGCGCTTTTGGTAAGTCTTGAGGGCAGTGGCGCCACCATAGGTTTTGACCAAACTTTCAAGCTCTTCTAGGCGAAGCTCGGCTTCAGCTGTATCAGTTTGCGGTTCGATAACATCGATTAGTACAGCTTTACTTCCCATTTGATACTCCGGTCATTGCGAGGAACGATAGTGACGAAGCAATCCAGTGGACCGGTTTGGTCGGTGCATTGGATTGCTTCGCTGGCGCTCGCAATGACAGTTTATGCTGGCTCCTTGATACCGCGCATTCTCTCGGCAACAGTGACAATACGATTAGCCACTTGTTCTAACTTAGTTTCGCAAAGTCCACAAGTTGGAATACGCAAGAATTGATCTGAGATCAACGGAGCATAGAGATGGCTCTCGAGTAATTCTTGATAGAAGGCTCTGGCAAAAGTAGTATTGCCAAATTTGTGATCATTAACCATCAAGCTAATAAAGAAACCACTATCAGGTCTTATTAATCTAAACTCTTCGGTCAAGCGACCCTGCATCGCATCAATAAAGAAATCGCGGCGCTTATTCATCATGCGTGCAGTATCACCTTGCCATTCATGTACGTTCTTCAGCTTCGCTGGATCCTTGAGCACTGCCATTGCAAGTTCTTGACCTGGTCTTGAAGCATTACTGAAAGTACCTCTGATGCAACCACCAGCAGTATCGCGCCATTGATTGACAGTATCTTGATCACTACTTAATAAGGTGGCAACACCAATACGAGCACCATACATAGCAAAACTCTTAGAGACAGTACCAGCGATTACTAATTTAAATTTAGGACTATTGATCTTCTTGAACAAGTTAGGAAGGAAGCTTAACCTAAAGTAATCCTTACCGTCTGGTCCAAAGTCTAGATAGGCTGTATCTAGTATCAGTAAGATCTCTCTATCATTATATTTAGAAAGGATCTCAGCAATCGAATCCCAGGCATCGACCCCAAAATCTTTACCAAGAGGATTGTCAAATGGGGTATTCATTACCAAGACTACCTTGGCATTTTTCTTGAAAGCAATGAGGTTCTTGATAGTTGTCTCAAAGGCTACAAGGTTGAAATTACCCTCAGCATCAAGAATGTCGAAATTAATTAGTGGTTTGCGATCAATACCAAGAGTGATACTATCGTAGCCAGCCCAATGCGGGCTATGCGTGATGATTTGATCATCTCTATCAGTGCAAGCAAGTAAAGTTGTGGCAATGGCGTTGGTACCACCAGAACTAATAACTTCAGCTCGTGAGACACCAGCTTCTGTTAATGCTCTGGAAATATCCTCCCCGAGGATCTCTTCACTGAGTGCTTCGGCTAAACCTGGTAGACCAAAACTTGAAGCATAGGCTAAATTAACATTTTCGCTAACTTCTCTTGCAGCTTGGACGACTGCTTCTGGCACCAGGATCTTGCCCTTATCATCGGCAGCTGAACCTACAATTGCCGTAAGTTTGTCTTCGCTAGTGTCTTGAGAAGCCATCTGGATAAGCCCCATGATTGGGTCTTTGCTTACTCTTGCTTCGGTCTCGTAGAAGGGCATAGACAATATTGTACAATAGACGGGGTTAAAAGGTTTTATTGGTGTTTGCTTATATTAAAAATTTATACTATTTTTCTTGGCTCAGTGTCTTTGTGCAGTGGTTTAGCCGTTACTTTGCGCTCTTTCCTTACCTACATAGCTTTAAGAAATTAAGTGTTGAATTTGTGGGGGAGAAGCCGGATCCTAAGCAAAACTATATAGTTATTTCAAATCATCGTAGCTATTTTGATCCGCCACTTTTGGGTTATGCCATTGGTATGCCGACAGCTTTTGTTGCTAAGAAAGAATTATTCACCAATCCTTTTCTCTACTTATATATGGTTCTTACTAGTACCATCTCTGTCGATAGAGAGAAGCCGGAATCTCAAACTTTTAAGTATGCAAAGCAGGCACTTAATTCATTTGGAGTTTACAAATCTTGGTGTCTAGGAATTTTTATAGAGGGCACTCGTTCCAAGGAGCCAGGTAAACTTGGCAAAGCTAACAAAGGTCCAATGTTTATTGCACGTTTGACCAAGAAACCAATTATTCCGATGGGGATTAGTTATCGAGGCAAAAGGGATATTGTCATCAAGATTGGTGAGCCCTATGA
>JAPPOW010000128.1:0-4304 GCA_028817775.1 Candidatus Melainabacteria bacterium
TGCCAAGGCGGCTAAAGCGGGTCTTGCGCTGGGAGCAGATGCTAAAGCCAAAGGCAAAGATGCAATAGCTCTTGGTTCAGCTGAGGCCAATGGTGATTATACAATTGCAATCGGTAGCGCTAGTGCAGAGCGAAGAAATGCAATTGCGATTGGACGCTTCACTAAGGCAACGCATTTTGGTTCGATTGCAATTGGTAATTCTTATGATGAAGATAGAGCAATCAATAACAATATTGCTAATAGTTTGATGGTAGGTTTTAATAGTAACCAAGCAACTTTATTTGTTGGACCTTCTCTTGGTGCTAATTCATCTGGCTATGTTGGTATTGGTACTACCCGTCCACGCGCTAAATTAGATGTGGCTGGTGGCATCAAGGCTAGTACAGCAAACTTTGAGAATCTTGGTATTGGTACCAGTAGACCACAGGCTAAGTTGCATGTTGTTGGTGATATCAAGGCTGATGATATTGAAACTAATTATTTAGAAGCTACTGGTCCTAGTACTTTGAAAGAAGTTTATGCTACTAAGATTGAACTGACTGGAGATTTGCAGGCTAATGCTGTTCGTGCATATGCTGTTGTAACTGATGGTTATTCTAGTATTAAGAATTTGGATACACACAATGGTCATATCTCTCACTTGACTGGTGTTCAAAGTCTCAGAGCTTTAAGTGATGATGTAATTGATGTTCAAGCGAGCTTGGATATTAATGGTAATGTTGAGCTTGATGGGCTTGAAGCTGAGAAATTAAATGTCTCTGAAATTAAAATTACTGAAGGTCAACCAAGTGAAGGCAAAGTGCTTACCGCAGTTGATAGCAAGGGTAAAGCTGAGTGGCGTGATCCGCCAGCATCACCACTGAATCTATTGCCAAGAACAAGTGCTCCATCTGATCCAAAACCTGGCGATGTATATATTCGCAAGAGGGGCAGAGATACTTTCATGTGCGTCTATGAGGGTAGATCTTGGACTATGGTGAACTTCGTTTATTCTAGATACGGTGTTTATAATTCATATTGCAATTAGAAGAATGGGAAAATTTATTACTAGGTGTTTGGTACTATGAAAGATAAATTATGGCTTTGGATATTGATTATTGTTTTGCTTCTTTTGAGTGGCAAGGCTGAAGCCGCTTTGGCTTTTTAGAATACAGCGTATCTACTAGGATCAGCTTCTTGCTTACGGTAATCCCAATCACTGTATTCAAGCATACTGAGTACAAACATTAATAGAATTAAGCGTTTGATACTTTGTTTTTCAAAACCAATATGATCATCTTTTGTATTGTTAACTAAGTTGACTAAATCAGTGTCATCATCTGGTAAATCTTGCTCAAGAATATTTCTTGCATCAACTTTGAGGTCATCGATTGCACTAATTAAACTGCGATCTTTAAGATCATCAGCACTACCAATGATAATGTCCTCACTATCTTCTATGGTCTCAAAACCATAAAGCGCCTTGGCTAGCTCATCAATTTTTTCAGGGCTGGTTGGGGCACCAATAAAGCTAGTATCAATTACTTGTCTCAAAACTTGAGTAGTATTAACTTTGAGGTCTTCGTCAAGGTCACCAAGGTCTTCAATATCAGCTTCTAGTGGGATGAGCATCTGGTTTAATTCAGCCGCTCTAGTAGTACCTGTCTCTGGTTTATCAAGTTCATCACGAATCATTTGAGCTAATTCTGCTTGTAATACTTGTTTGGTTACTACAGCCTTTTCTAATTGAGCTAGTTTTTGACCCTTGTCGTAGTCCTGACCAAAGACAGTTGAAACTTGATCAGCTATCTCACCAACTCCATTGATGACCTTGTCCAAATCGAGGAAATCATTACCGTTGTAAAGTAACTCACCAGTTACTTCATCTCTTATTGAATTGCCATCAAGGTCAAGGTCTGTAGAGCGTAAAACTGTTCCTAATTGGTCTTCAATTGTTGCAAGTGAATCACTACTTATTAGCTCTTGAGCATAGTCGTTATTTAGTTGTTTGCGATATTCTTTAAGCTCAGATTTAAGTTCACTATCACTAATATTTGGATCTAGACCAATTTCTCTGATGATGTCTGCTCTTTTGCTATCAAGATGAGCAATGATGTCGTCGATTCCAAATTCACTGCCTTCACCAAGTAGCCTGCGTGCTCTTGTTCCTTGACTAGTAATTCTAGTAATCTCTGCTTGCTTGGCTGAGCGTCTGTCTTCTAAGCCTCTAATACTATTTGATCCATTACCATTAAGAAAGTTGATTCTATTATTGAGGTTGCTAATAATGTTACTAATTAGGTCTCTAAGATTCAAGTCCTCATCATCGTCATCAATATCGTCAAGATCAAAGTCATCAAGATCAATTTCACCACGTAGTGCATCAATAATTTGACTAAGATTAAAGTTTTCTCCATTGAGCAGCCCAATTAGATTATCTCTGATGCCTGCTCTGCTACTACGTTCGTTTCTAAGACGATTAATACTGCGATTGATGTCATCAATATCATTATTTAAATCATCAATATCATCACTAGCGCTGTCTCGAATATCTTCAAGTCTTGCTTTGATTGAACCAAGATCAGTCTTTTGAAGGTATTCATCAACTTTGTCATTTTTGGTCGTTTGGTATGCAGTTTGTAATTCTGCTTTGATTTCTTTAATTAAATTGTTCCAAGCAGTTTCGTAGTCCTCGGTCCCCAAAAGCTCTTCAAGTTCTTCGACTTTAGTTTTGACTGTATCCAGTGAGCCTGTTGGATCATAAAGAACTACTAATTGTGTTCTTAATGAATTCAAATTCAGTTGATTAGTAAAATTATCGTCTGAATAATCAAGGTTGCCTTTATTGACAAATTTTCTTATATCATTGATTGATTTATGTAAAGGTTTGCTAACAAAAATTCTATCTGTAGCTAATTCAGCATCTTCAGTACCAAGCCAATTGAGGGCTGCTTCAATCTCATCCATTGCTTCAGTTGCTGCGCCTTCGATCTCAGTGTTTTGCTTGAGATTTTTGATATATTTGTAAACGGTTTTGGCGTCATCAATTTTATTCTTACTGCTACTGTGTGTATTGAAGAAGCTACGAATAGTTGTTTTGAAACCTTCTCTAAGTTGATTGAGGAATACAGCACCGGCACTACTAAAGGCTAAGTTTGGATCTGAGATTTTGTCACCAATACTAGCTATGATTTGTGCTTTGTCTTGAACCCATTCCTTGCCAGGCAAATCTGCTTCATAAAGTACTCCATTGGCTAAAGAAAGAATTCTATTACCAATTGCTGCAAGTGCAGCTGAACCTGTTGTTGGTGAAATTTGTGGAGGTGCTAGTTGATTGTCCTCTCCAAAGCTTCCGTCTTGGCTTGCTTCTGGTAGTTTACGATTATAGAATCTAGCATTGATTTTGCCTGCTTCTAATAATTCACTAGCGTACAGCGCCGCATGAGCATTTGGTGATTGAATACTCGCTTCTACAGCTTCAGAAAGAGCATCACTATCAATTACTAGACCAGTAGTATCAGCGAGTTCTAAGAAATCATATCTTTGATAAAGATCTTTGACATCAGCGATATTTGATGGATCTACTCTTTTGAGCTCAGAAGCTATTGCTTTATTGACTGCGATTGCAGCACCATTGGTGATGGCTTGATCAACATCAATATCGCTTTCAGCACCTGCAAGTAAAGTATTTTGGATGAGCTCCATATCTGCGTTGATGGTTTCAATCTTCTTGGAGTTAGGGTTATCCTTATTGTTTTCTTCATCTAAGATGGCTTGTAATGCTGTGAAAGCAAGCTCAGCTCTAATTCTTAATTTGTTTTGACTGAGACTTAGATCACTGTCTTTGCTTGACGCAAGGATTTTCTCTATCTTTGCATCAGTTTCTAGAGTATTTTCAGGTATTCTGTCTTCTTCAAGCTTTTCAATGGCACGTTTGGCCTTGGTTAAGTCTTTATTTTTTTCTTTGAACCAGGTTGTAAAACTATCTAGTTGACGTTTTTGGAATTCAGTAAGAGCTTCGATTTCTTTCTCTATTTCTTCCAATCTTTCTTCACTTGCAGTAGCTTTTTCTGTTTCTAAGTGTTCAATTAGAAGAATAGGGTTGTTTCTTACAAAACTATCGAAATTATTACTTGCAAGCTTATTAAAACCACCACCGAGGGCCTGGACTGCTCCTCCTGCTGCTTGGGTGATTTTGTCTTTTAGGCTACCAAAAATGAAACTGGCGGAAGATCTATCGCTGGCATCTGCTTTACCATGTAACATATCTACTAAGCTTCGATTGTCTTCATAATATTTTGGAGTTCTTGCTGCAAGATCATGTT
>JAPPOW010000128.1:4314-10679 GCA_028817775.1 Candidatus Melainabacteria bacterium
AATTTAGTAAGGAAGTCTCTTTGATTTCTAATTTCTTTGAGTTCTTCTTTTTGAATATCTGGATCTTGAGAGAAGTATTTATCATCTGCGATAATGGCATCAATGAGCCCTTGATCCAATAGCAGTCTGCCATTAAAGAATTTGCCTAAGCTGTAGTTTGAGACCGCGGTATCTCTATTCCATGGTTCATCTCCATCATGTTGAGATTCTAGGAAAGCTAGAGTTCTATCTGCAGCATCTTCTAAGCTGCTAGCTATATAAGCAGGACTATCATCACCAAAATCTAGGAAGTACTTAGTGGTTTCAGTACTATCAGTGCCTGTGTTGTCACTTGAGAAGACATCATCACCATCATCAAGTAGATCAAAGATTTCATCATCCAATCTTTGAACATTGAGATTAAAATTAGCAAAAAGTGCATCTACTAGTCTATTGATTGCTGTTTCACCAGTGACTAATTCTTCAATAGCGTTCTCCAGGTCTTCATTGGTTTTTTCGCTGTCATTTGCTATTGCTGAGATTTCTTCAAGAATGCTTTTGTTCGCATCGCCTACAACTACACCTTTGTCTATTACTCCATCACCGTCGATGTCGGTATTGTTGTTCTCAGATAGGCTGATTAGTTTGAATAAAGTGTTGATATTACCAGTGATATCACTTTCAATTCGATCAAAGTTTGTTCTTAACTTAGCTTGTAAGTTTCTCAGTTTTTGACCATTGTCTTGGAAATAAATTCTTTCTCTTGGTGACCATGCATGTGAGCTTTCATCTGCTTCAAGAGTATAGAGAGCTAAAGTTAGAGGGTCAGCTCCCTCAATTTCAAAATTCTTGACATTATCTCCTTCGCTACCCGTTACTTGGTTCAACAAATTAAATAGGGCCAAGGCTTTGTCAGTGATTTGACCACTGATAACCTCTGAACCTACTATTGGATTTGAACGTGGGTCGATGTTTCTTTCCACGTCTGAATTGAAGCAATCTTGGGTTAAGGGAGGGTTAATTTAGCTCTCATTCTGAGGAGCGCAGCGATCTAAGGATCTCATTATTAGCAAGCTGATTGAGGGGTCCTGACGTCGCAGCTGTGGTGCTCCTCAGGATGACAGTGAAGACCCCTAATTTGCTACAATTAGCCATTGCGTGGAAAAGCTTATAGAAAACAGCACTTATGTACTTGCTTGCCCTCGAGATGACGGCACTATTGCTGTACTTTGCCGTACCAATGGTGCTAGTCCGGGTCCCGCTCTTTGCAATAGCAAGAAGAACGCCATTAAACTCAAGACCAAACTGAGTAATGACCCTAGGGGTATTGCCAACCATAGAGCAATGGAATTGATCCAAAGCCTCTATGTATATAAGCTCGATGCTTCAATTGAGCCTATTTGGCAGTCTGGATCTTTGTGGGCTTATTTGCCACAAGAGAAGGCTGAATGCGTTGAGAGCAACAAGATCTTTCTAAATTAATTCTTTAATTCGAGCAGGCACTAAGTGCCATATGCAGGAGCAGCGTAGCTGTGACATTTGCAGGGAGTGAAGCGACCGTCTGCTATTATGCTCGCGAAGCGAGTATAATTACACTGTTTTGACACAGCCAATCGACCAAATTAGAAATTTAGCTATTATCGCTCACGTTGACCACGGCAAGACTACTTTACTTGATGCAATTTTGAATCAAACTGGTAGTCTTGAAACTCACAAGGAATACGATGCCTGCATTATGGATAGTAATCCACTTGAGAAAGAACGTGGTATCACTATCTCTAGTAAAAATACAACAGTTCATTACAAAGATCATGTCATTAATATTGTCGATACTCCAGGTCACTCAGATTTTGGTGGTGAAGTTGAGCGGGTACTTGGGATGGTCCAAGGTTGTCTACTTTTGGTAGACGCTTTTGAAGGTCCAATGCCACAAACTAGATTTGTTTTGAAGAAAGCATTTGAACAGGGTTTGAAGCCAATCGTTGTTGTTAACAAAATCGATAAGCCTAATACTTCAATCGATAAAGTTATCGACAATGTACTTGAATTATTTATTGACCTTGGTGCTAATGATGAGCAGATTGATTTTCCTATCATCTATGCTTCTGGTATCAAGGGTATAACTAATCTTGATTTGGAAGCAGCACTTGCAGCAACTGACGCTGATATTAAACCATTGATGGATACAATTTTGCAGCAGGTACCAGCACCTCCTGGTGATATCGAGAAAGCATTTTTATTTCAAGCAGTGAGTCTTGATGCCAATGACTATATGGGCAGGATGCATATTGGTCGTATCTTGGATGGCAAGGTGAGAGTCAATGATCAAGTCAATTGGTTAGTCGCTAATGATGGTACTAGCTCCAAACGTAAGATCGCTAAGATTTATGGTTTTGAAGGTCTCAACAAGGTTGAGATTGAGGAAGCGAGTGCTGGCATGATAGTGATGCTCGCTGGAATTGAGGATGCTAATATCGGTGATAGTTTTGCTGATCAATCAATTACTGAGCCACTACCATCGATCAAAATTGATGAGCCTACTTTGGAGATGATTTTTTCTGTCAATGACAGCCCCTTTGCTGGGCTGGAAGGTAAGTTTGTAACTTCTAGACAAATCAAAGATAGGCTTGATAAAGAATTAGAAATTAATGTTGCTTTGCGGGTTAATGAAACTGATAGAACAGATAGTTTTGCAGTTTCTGGTCGTGGTGAATTGCATCTTGGGATTTTGATTGAAACTATGCGTCGTGAAGGTTATGAGTTTCAAGTAGCCAAGCCACATATCGTTAAGAAGGAAATTGATGGCGAGGTCTGTGAACCCTATGAAGAATTGGTGATTGATGTGCCAGAAGCAGCCGCCGGTGCATGTATTGAAGCATTGGGTAAGCGCAAGATGGAAATGACTGGCATGCATACTATTCAGGGGCGCTCGATTGTTAATTTTGTAATCCCCACACGCGGGCTGATTGGTTTCAATGCTGATTTTGTCAAACTAACCAAGGGTGAGGGTTTGCTGAATCATAGTTTCCTTGAATATAGACCTTATGCTGGCGATATGCATCAAGTGAGACCAGGAGTTTTGATTAATCTTGAATCTGGTAAATCAACTGCTTATGCTTTGCAACAATTTTCTGATCGTGGGGTTTTCTTTGTTGATCCTGGGGTTGAAGTTTATCGTGGCATGATAGTTGGAGAGTCTAATCGTCCTCAAGATGTTGATCTCAATTTAACCAAGGGTAAGCAGTTAACCAATATGCGCTCTGCTGGAGCTGATGTGCTGGTGCAGCTTAAAGTACCGCGTAAGATTCCTCTTGAAGAAGCTTTGGTTTATATCAATGAAGAGGAGTTGGTAGAGATCACTCCTAAAAATATTCGTTTGCGCAAGAAAGTGCTTGATAAAAAAGCAGCAAGAGCTACTAAACCTCGCAACCAACCAGACTAAGGGTCATCCTGAGGAGTGCTATAGGCACGACGTCAGGACCTTCTTGTTTAGTTGGTAATCATGAGATCCTGACGTCACACCTACGGTGCTCCTCAGGATGACAAGGTTTTTGCTAGAATATCTATTTATGGCAACAAAAGTAGCTAAAACATTACCTGTAATTGGGGTTTCAACCTTGGGCTGCCCGAAGAACTTAGTTGATACTGAGAACATTATTGGTATCTTGCATGGGGCTGGTTACCAGATTACCTCCGATCACGACAAGGCGGATATCTCGTTGGTCAACACCTGTACCTTTATTGAAGATAGTAGTAATGAGAGTGCTGAAGTTCTGGGAGAGCTTGCTGATGATGGTAAGAAATTAATTATCACTGGCTGTATGGCACAAAGATTCAAGGGTGATTTGTTTGATGAATTACCGGAAGCCCAAGCAGTGGTTGGTACAGGCAATGTCAAAGATATTCTTGATGTGGTTAAAAAAGTTACTGAGAAAATTAATGCTGGTCAGGACGCTAAGATAGTTTGCGTTGATGAGAAACCAGAATCGGTAGCTGATGCTGCGACTCCTCGCATGCGCACTCAAGTTAGTCCATCAGTCTATATCAAAATTGCAGAGGGCTGTGATCACCGCTGTGCTTTCTGTATCATTCCTCATTTACGCGGGGATATGAATTCTCGTTCTATTGAAGATATTGTGGAAGAAGCTAAAGCTGCTGTCGAGAACGGCGCGCAAGAATTAGTTCTTGTCTCGCAAGATTCTAGTGCTTATGGTACTGATATCTACAAACGCAGAGCCTTGGCTGATTTGCTTGAAGCTCTTGCTACTCAATCGGGTGCTAAGTGGATTAGGGTTATGTACGCTTATCCAACAGAATTGGATGAAGAAATGCTTGAGGTGATTGCTAAGCATGATAATTTGATGAACTATATTGATATTCCTTTGCAGCATGCCTCTCAAGAAGTTTTGCTTAGAATGAAACGCCCACCGACAGTGCGTGACACAGTAGCAATGGTCAAGGATAAACTACCTGATGCTTGTATTCGCACGGTGTTTATCGTTGGTTTCCCTGGTGAAACTGAAGAGGATTTTGAGGAGCTCTATAACTTTGTCAAAGAATCACGCTTTGATCGAGTTGGAGTTTTCACTTATTCTAAGGAGCTTGGTACAACTGCTTACGATTTGCCAGATCAAGTTGATGAAGAAATCAAAGAAGCTCGCCGTGATAAATTGATGCGACTTCAGCAGAGAATCTCACTTGAGAAAAATCAAGAGATGATAGCTAGAGAGCTTACTATGCTAGTTGAAGAGATTGCTGAACAAGAAGATGGTAATTTCCAGATTATTGGCAGGAGCTTTAGAGACGCGCCTGAGATAGATGGGCAGCTCTATGCTAGCTTGCCAGCTGACGAGATTTTGCCAGCACCAGGTTCTTTTGTTCAAGCTTGGGTTACTGCTTGTGATGAGTATGATTTGTTTGTAGATTTGAATTAGCGAATCTGAGGACCTGCTGGGGCATCAGGGTCTGGTTGATAAGCACTGTCGATTCGTTGTTCTTTTTGGAAAACAGTTTGCATTGGAGTTAGGGTTATTTCGTTAGCCATCGTTGTCCAATTACTAAAAGCGTTGTCGATACCTAGCAGTGCAAGAGCAGCTTGACCTTTTGCCGTTTCTTCTGGCATTACATATATTGGCAAGTCTGTTCTTCCTGTTGCATTGGCAAGTGCTTCTGCTGCTTGCATTTGAATATCAGGTTGCAGCATAGTTTCTCCGACTTTGATTGTTGTAGTGCCATCTTTGTTATCTTTTTGAATTAGGCGGCTTGCCGGTATTCTAATATCAATGCCGCTGGCTGTTGAACTCGCTTGAACTCTGCTAGATGTTGAATTTGCTGTCATTTCTAATCTCCTTTGATTAAAGTTTTATCTTGATATAAATACAAGGCTTGAATCAAGGCTTTTTTGCTATTAAATTTTAGATCAGTGGTTTACACCTGCTGGTTTAGCACTAGCATAGGTTTAGTTTTTTAATCTCTTGTTTTCTTTGGCTATTTTTTTACCTTGTGATTTATGTCGTCTTTGAATTTTTTTCAGATCTTCTTCTGCTGCTAATTGTTCAGGAACGATACCACTTTTGCCAAGCATTTCTCGCATATTTTTGTTGTTCTTGACATGTTCTTTGCTAATAGGAGTTTCACTCTTGAGTTTCTCGTCGTGCTTGATATTGTGGTTAGTAATTTCATTAGCTAGATCTTTAGCTTTGATAGTTACAGTAGGTAAAAAGTCAGCAAGTGCTCTATTCTTTGGTACTTGGAGCTTTGATTTCATGTCTTGGGTTGATTGACCACCAAAGAGTGCTTGATCTCCCTTGCTACGAATACGTGCGAAGCCTTGCTCTTTCAGCTCCACTGCCGACTTTGACCATTTTACTGATGTCAGTAAAATGGTTTGGAATTTCTTCATTGGAGTTTTTGCAGGCTATCATTGCCTTGTTGATAATTTTGGTGAAGTTTTGCCACTTGTTGTATCCCAGAAGTTCTTGTAGTTCTCTGGCGTACCAAAATTCTATACCTTCTTCTTGGTGAACGTAGTCTTCAAATTTATGATGCAATAATACTAATAGTTCGCTATCCATTTTGTTCTCCTTATTTCATGATAGTTTGTTTGGGGTGAGAAGATTTAACTAATTGATTGATATTTTTAGCAGCAATAATCTTCGCTTCTAAATTTTTAAGATCGAGCTTACGGAAATTCGATTCTGGAACAATGATTTGTTTGTAACCTAGTTTAATAGCTTCCTTGATGCGCGCTTCAATATCAGTGACTGAACGAATCTCACCAGAGAGCCCAAGTTCACCCAGGGCAATAATATCCTTGTCATTGCTTTGCCGTACGGCACTATTATAAATAGCTAGTGCAATAGCAAGCTCAACAGCAGTATCTTTGT
>JAPPOW010000083.1 GCA_028817775.1 Candidatus Melainabacteria bacterium
GATTTTGCAAATAGTACTGGCTACTATGTCAATATAGCTGCAACAAACTTTGATGATGTCGTTAGTAATTCCTATGCTGGCATCGCTGACAATGGGACATGGAATTTTACTACAGTTGCAGCTGGTGGTGGAGGTGCTGTCAGTAATGGTTGGACCAATAGCGCTTGGGCAAGTAGATTAAAGATCACGGTCAATGGTGATAACGTCAATGGTGACTTGACAGACTTCCCTGTCTATATTGATTTAAATGATTTAAGTTCAGCTAATTTCTTTGGTAATGTTCGTAGTGATGGCGGTGAAATTAGAGTCACTCAGGGTGATGGCTTGACATTACTAGCTACAGAATTAGTTTCTATTGACACAACAAATAATCAAGGTGAACTTTGGTTCAAGGCTCCATTTTTAGATGGTTCAGCTGATACTATTTTCTATATTTACTACAACAACGCTAATGGTAGACCAATTAATGCAGTCCACCCACTTGGCAGGAATAATGTTTGGACCAATGGTTATGTAGCTGTCTATCATATGGATCAAGATCCGAATGGTGATGTTAATGGCAGTATGATCAATAGTGTTAGTAATTCTTTGCATGCTAGTCCAACTGGTACTATGACTAGTGCAGATAAAGTTGCTGGACAAGTTGGCAATGGTACAGACTTTGATGGATCAGATGATTATTTGACTGCAGCGACTACAGGTATTAGCATGGATACCGGTACAATAAGTGCTTGGGCTAAAAAGGACTTAGCAAACAAGGATTTTGGGATCTGGCAAATTTATACTGATGGTACTGATCATCTTAGTTTGTGGTGTGATGGTACTGGCGGTGGTGCTGATGATGCCTGGAGTCTAAAACTTGGTGGCACAGATATTGTCACTGCAACAACTGCAATTACTGATAGCAATTTCCATTATGTTGCAGCTAGTTATAACTTTACTAGTGATAATTATGAGATTTATCAAGATGGTGTTAATGAAGCAAGTTCAACTACTAGTTACACAGCTGACACTCTGGCTGCAGAACAAGATATTGGATTAGACGGAACTGCTGATGAATTCAATGGCACAATAGACGAAATCCATATTGCAAACAAATTAAGGACAGAAGCTTGGCTTGATACAGAATACAATAATCAAAACTCAGCTGCAACTTTTTATTCAGTTGCGTCTACTGTTGAGGGAGTGAATGATGATGGCTTGCCGAAACCTACTACAACCTACCCGCGTAATAGGCAAGAAAGATTTCCATTGGCTGCTAACTTGTTTATAGAATTTAATGAAAATGTGCAAGCTGGTTCGGGTAATATCACCATTAAAGAAGTAAGCAATGGTGGTACCTTTGAAGCGATCGCAATTGGTTCAGCTACTATCTCTGGTGCAAGGGTGACCATTAACCCAAGTTCTGATTTAGCTAGTGGCATTGAGTACTATGTTGAAATTGATGATGGAGCAATCGAAGACACAGCTTCTAACGCTTTCATTGGTTTCCGTAATAATCAGAGTTGGAGATTTACAACAGAGAGTGGTGCCACCACCAGCACTAGTCCTAATAATATTTTCCAATTTGGCTTCTAGGTTAGGTTTTAACTGCTGCGTGGTAAAATTTCTTTATGCAATCAACGACTGAGAAATTAAGAGGCGCCAAATTATTAGATGATAGGCGAAATAATAAGTCTACAGCCTTCACTGCGCGCGAGCGTGAAGATTTAGGACTAAGAGGTTTGCTGCCTTCTCGGGTTTGTGATGCCCAGATGCAAGAGAAGCGTTTGATGCGTACTCTCAAGAATAAAGAAACTGATATAGAGCGCTATATTTCTTTGATTGCCTTACTTGAGCGTAACGAAAGACTTTTTTATCAGATTGTGACTCAAAACCTTGAGTACACTATGCCGTTGATTTATACCCCAACAGTGGGGCAGGCTTGTAAGGAGTTTGCACAGAATTTCCGTAAGTCTCGCGGTTTTTATATCAACCCTAGTGACAAAGGTGATATTCGTAAGATTATGGACAATTGGCCTGAAGAAGATGTCAGAGTTATCGTTGTTACTGATGGACAGAGAATTTTAGGCTTGGGAGACCTTGGTTCTAATGGTATGGGTATCCCAATTGGTAAGTTGCAGCTTTATGTTGCTGGTGCTGGAATTCACCCTGAGCAGTGTATGCCAGTGATGCTTGATATTGGTACTAATAATGACGACTTTTTGAATGACCCACTTTATTTAGGCTGGCAAAAGCCGCGTCTAGAAGGAGAGGAATATCTAGCAATAGTTGAAGAATTTGTGATGGCAGTACAGGATAAATATCCTAGGGCTTTGATTCAATTTGAAGATTTCACAACCAACAATGCTTACAAACTTTTGGATATATATAAGGATAGAGTTTTGTGTTTCAATGATGACATTCAAGGTACAGCTTCTGTTGCACTTGCTGGAGTCTTTGCCTATGAGAGAGCTTCAGGTACTGATCTCAAGGACATGAAATTTATGTTCTTTGGTGCTGGTGCTGCTAATACTGGTATCGGTGATTTAATTGTCTCAGCTAAAGTTGAACGTGGTATGGATGAGGCTGAAGCTCGTAAACAATTATGGTTTATGGATAGCAAGGGTTTGATTCATGCTGGGCGTGATAATCTTGCGTCTCATAAACAAGGTTATGCTCATGATATCGAGCCGCTTGAATTTGTCGAAGCTCTAGAAGCCTTGCAGCCACATGCTTTGATTGGTGCAACTGGTACTCCTGGTACTTTCACTCAGGATATCGTTGAGAAGATGGCAAGTTTTCATGAGACGCCAGCAATTTTTGCACTATCTAATCCAACTGCTAACGCTGAGTGTACTGCTGAGCAAGCTTATAGCTGGTCAAAGGGTAAGGCAATTTTTGTTAGCGGCAGTCCGTTTGACTCAGTGACTTATGAGGGCAAAGAACACAAACCAGGTCAGGGTAACAATGCTTATATTTTCCCAGGTGTTGGTTTGGGAGCAGTGGCTTGTGAATTGTCTAAAGTAACTGATGATATGTTCTTGGTGGCAGCGCAAGCACTTGCTGATATGGTCAGTGAAACTGACTTGGAGCGAGGTACTATGTATCCTTCTCTTAATGAAATTCGTAAGGCTTCACTTGATATTGCAGTTGCTGTTTGTGAGCGTGCTTACGACAAAGGACTCGCACAGGCAAGCAGACCAAATGACCTTGAAGCACATATTGCAGAGATGGTCTACGATCCAAATTACTAGGCTTGCTCTGCAAGTGCAATATGGTTACATAGCAAGCTGCATATGGTCACTCTGTTCCCTGCATATGCTTCGCTGCTTAAGATAGTTTAAGATCCAAGTTTTGTTATACCCCCGGGGGCTATATTTTTGCCCATTTTACCGTAAATTAAGTAAGTACTGCATAATAAACAGCAGCGAAGCATATGCAGGCACGATAGTGCCATATGCCCGAACGAAGCGAGAAATAATGGCCGGTGATGAGGACAATGAAGACAAGCAGTTTGAAGCGACTCAGCATAAATTAAAAGAGCAGCGTAAGAAAGGTAATGTCTTCAAAAGTAAAGATCTCACTCAACTATCAGTAATGATAGTTGGTTTTGTGATGCTTTTTGTCTTTGGTAATTTTGCTTATAAATTTCTCTACCAACTTTGCATTGGACTTTGGACTGAGATTCCAAACTTCAAAGATGTTAGTAGCGCTTATATTGCTACCAAGACTTGGACTACTTTAATTTATATCATTGCTCCAACTTTAATTTTGCTTGCAGTCATTGCTGTAACTATGGAGATACTGCAACTAGGTGGGGTCATCTTCACTATGGAGCCACTTAAATTCAAACTGGAGAAACTTGATCCAATCAAGGGACTCAAGAATATGTTTAATGTCAAGTCTTTGTTTGAACTAGGTAAGGGGTTGCTGAAGGTGATAATCACCGCCTATCTTGCTTGGTCAGTGGTTAGTGCTCATATGCCAAAACTGCTAGGCAATATCAATGCCGCTCACAAACTTTCTAGCTTCTATGTGGTGGCAGGAATCTTTTGGGAATTTTTCTGGAAGATGTCGATTTTGCTCTTTGCAGTGGCAATTATTGATTTCTTGTTTCAGCGTTGGAAGTTTATGAAAGATCAGCGTATGAGCTTCAAAGAAATGAAGGATGAGTACAAGGAAACAGAGGGTGACCCGTTGATCAAATCTAAGCGTAAACAAAAACAACGTGAGATCGCTCAAGGTGGTGGCGGAGGTGGCATGGCTAAAGTGCCTGAAGCAGACTTTGTTGTCAAGAACCCATCACATGTTGCGCTTGCTGTGAAATATAATGAGGATATGGATCAGGCCCCCAAAGTTCTTGCCAAGGGTGCTGATTTGCTCGCTGAACAAATAATCAAAATTGCTGAAGCTTATGGTGTGCCAGTGGTTGAAAATATACCACTCTCACGTGCCCTGTTCCGTTTGGTGAGAGTTAATGACGAGATTCCACCAGAACTCTATCGGGCGGTAGCTGAAGTACTGTTATTTGTTTATAAGGTTAGAGGCAGTTCATTTAAATAGATGCTGTAACGCTCTAAGGCTGTAGCGCTGTAACGCCTTAAAATACAGCATCAAATTTGATTAATGACTTGATAGAAGATTCCGCTACAGCGCTAGAGCGTTACACCGTTACAGCGACTAGCTCTTGTTTGACAATTCACGCAGATATTCATACGATTTGATTTCATCTGGACTAAGTTTCTTAGGGATATCAATAATGATATGAACATAGTGATCACCTAATCTTTCTCCCAGTGAGTTCTTGAGTCCCTTTTCTCTTAATCTTAAAATTCTACCGTTATTGGTTTGAGGAGGGATTACTAATTCAACAATCTCTTCTAAGGTTGGGATTTTCTTGGTAGAACCCAAGACTGCTTCATGAGGTTCCAAAGTTAGTTCGCTATGAACATCATCTTCATCTAACCAGAACTGTTCATGCTCTGCAAGCCGTACTAATAAATAAAGATCACCATTGTTGCCACCGTTGACTCCTGGTTTACCTTCATTGGCTACTTTGATACGGGTACCATTGCGTACTCCAGGTGGGATACTAACTTCTAACCTGCGGATATTACCATTGCCTGCCGTAATTTCAATCTTGCGCATACAGCCATGGTAAGCATCTTCCAGGCTGAGATCGATGAGCATTTCAAAATCCTCACCACGTTTGGCTTTGTTGCTTTCTTTACCTTTGCTTTGTTTCTTGGCTTCTTCTTGCTTTGCACCAAAGAACATTTCAAAGAAATCACTTTTTTGTTCTTGTTTAGTAGTTTTTTGCTGAGCACGTTGGCTTTGTTCACGCCCGCGCTCTCGTGCTTGGCGCTCACGCAAGTCTTGTTCTTTTTGTTTCCAGAAATCAGCAAAGGAAGTATACATCTTCTCATTTTTGTAATTTTGAGAACGGCTTTCAAAACCTTGGTGGCTCTTGTTTCTGCCAGTACCCTTCATATTGGAGTAGATATAGTCATAACGGCCGCGTTTGTCTTTATCTTTCAAGACTTCATAGGCTTCATTGATTTTTTTGAATTTTTCCTCAGAACCGGTACTTGAATCTGGGTGGTGTTGTTTGGCTAATTTTTTAAAGGCCGACTTGATCTCCTTGTCGGAAGATTTTGAGTCAACGCCTAAGGCTTTATAGTAGTCCTTGAAGTCCATTTAGTTTAGGGCAGAGAGATCCTGACGCTGCGCTCAGGATGACGGAGCAGTAGCGTAGCACCTACTCAATATTATGCCCGTGGCAACCGAAACGTTAAGGCTTTCAAACTCAATTGGGATATGAATAGTAAAATCACAATTTTTAACGATATTATCTGAGAGTCCTTTGGCTTCATTACCTACTAAAATCACAGATTTCTTATCGAAATCAAGCGAATAAAGGTCTTGAGACTTATTTTTATCAAGATGTGAACCATAAACCCAAAAACCTTGTTCTTTGAGTTTCTTGAGACAGTTAACTATATTACCCGCTCTAACTATTGTAAGTTTATTGGCAGCACCTGAGCTAACTTTGACGACAGTTTCATTAACCGGACAGCCTTTGTGTTTACCCAGTACTATGGCGTCAACTCCAAAGGCAAGAGCTGATCTGATAATTGCCCCAAGATTATGCGGATCTTCAATATTGACTGGAATCAAAATTCGTTTGAGTTCATTTTCATAGAGGTAATCTTCATCAAGCAATCTGATTGCTGCAATCTCAGCAATCGCAGAGCGGTGATCTTGGTCACCGGCGATGCGATCAAGGTCTTTTTTGCCTAACTTGAGCACTGGAATTTTTTTTGCTCTAGCTTTTTTTTCTATCTCCTTGAGTCTAGGATTGGGATTGTTTGCTATCCAGACTTTATTGATGGAAGCATCTGAATCGAGTGCCTCGAGTACAGCATTCTTGCCATAGATTCTCTGAGTTTTACTCATCGACTACCGTCTCTTCTTCAGCTTGCTCTTGCTCAAGATCATCACCAGTAATTGCAAAGACTTTAGGCTTTGGTCTGAAGCGTTTACGCTGACGTCGCTTCTCGCTAGCTTCAATTGCTCTAGACTTAGCCTCAGCTTCTTTCTTCAAAGTTTTAACAGTCTTGAGTTGTTTGTCCTCATCGGATAGTTTACGCTTGAGCGAGAAGAAATGTTTTTTGTGATCACGTTCTTTGATCTTATTGATCTCAGGAGCTGGAGCGTGATCAGTTGGCTCGGTGCCTGGTACAAATCTCTTGAAGACCGGGTTTGGAGTGAACTTTGTAGCTAGTAAGCCCGTGAGTGGATCAATAGCAACTAATTTATACTCATCAGTAAAATTGAACTTGCGATTCGGTCTTGGTTTGGCTTTGTAATACTTAGTCATGTATTCACGCCAAATCCAAGCTGGGGTACTACCACCAGTAGCATAGCGTGAGAGCACTTCTTTATTGTTCTCATTGCCGCACCAGACAGTGGTAACGTAATCCGGAGTGAAGCCAGTAAACCAAATATCACGCGAGCCATCAGCAGTACCGGTCTTGCCTGCCATAGTTCGTCCTGGGATGCGAGCCAGGCCACCAGTTCCCATACGCACTACATCTTCTAGGATTTTAACTAGTTGTGCTACATGACGTTCAGGTAAACTGCTCACTGGCACTGGTTCATTGATTTCTATAACTTTGCCGTGCGCATCAGTGATCTTGCGAATCAAAATTGGATCGATACGGACACCACCACGAGCAAAAGTTGAATAAGCAGTTGCTACCTCAAGTGGTGAGAATGCCTGTGCGCCAAGTGCTAGTGACAAGAGTGGGCGCATCTTGGTTTTGATACCAGCAGCATGCGCTGTTTCAATGATGTTCTTGATTCCAGTGCGCATTGCAACTTTGATAGTTGGAATATTGCGCGAGAAAATCAGGGCTGCTCTAGCAGTCATAGGTCCATGAAACTCTTCATCAAAATTATGCGGGCGCCAGAAACCAGTGGCTGAAGAAACATCGGGGATACTTAGTTCAGCATCATTGATGATAGTACTTGGATCAATGATACCGTTCTTGAAAGCTGTCAGGTAGGTAAATGGCTTGAAGCCACTGCCGATAGTATGAATATTGGTTGCCCTATTGTACTGATATTGCCAGAAATCACCGACACCACCTACTAGAGCTCTAATTTGAGCGCTGTCTACATCGATGGTGACTAATGCACCCTGATTGATACCGGCAGCGGCATTGGTAACACCTAGATTAAGTGATTTTTTCGCAAGACGTTGAGCAGCTGGGTCCATGCCGGTATAGACTTTGAGTCCCATCGATTTAAGATCATTACGACTAAAACGTTTGGCTAGTTCTTGCTCAATATAGCTAAAGTAATATGGGAAGAGTGAAAGGTTACCCTTGGATGGTCTAAATTTCAATTCAGTTGTAGTAGCCTTATCGTAATCATCCTTGCTGATATAACCGTTGCCAAACATTTTTTCAAGTACATATTTTTGACGTTTAAGTGCAGCATCTAGATTGGCTGATAAATAACTTGGAGCTGTCAGCAAACCAGCTAGGTAAGCAGATTCTTGGATATCTAGTTTTGAAGCTGGCTTGGAGAAATAACGCTGAGAAGCGCGTTCGATACCATAAGCTAGGTTGCCAAAATAAACTTGGTTGAGATAGATCTCAAGGATTCTTTCCTTAGGATATTTATTTTCTACTTCAAAAGCAATCAAGAGCTCAACAATCTTACGAGTAAAAGTTCGCTTATAACGTTCATCTTCTTTGATAAACAAGTTCTTGACCATTTGTTGAGAGATGGTACTACCACCTTGGACAATACGACCAGCTTTGATATTGGTGAGCATTGCTCTCATGATTGAAGTCAAACTGAAACCTGAGTGATGAAAGAAATCAGAATCTTCTGCAGCTAGCACAGCCTGCTTCATATGATCAGAAATTTGAGAAAGTTTGACTACTTGTCTATCTTCTTTACCTTGCAAAACACCAACAAAATTGTCCCTATAGTCATAAATTTCAATACTACCTATAGGTTGATAATCTTCTAAGATTGAAAGATTAGGTGCACCAAGGATTTTATTGATTAGTGGCAAACTAAATCTAAACAAGAATGGACTCAAAACTACAAAAGCTATAGCTCCGATAATTATTTTGCCTCGGTTACGATTGATGAATTCTAGTTGGCGTCTAAGCATTGAATATCACCATATTCTAACTTAATTAGCTCATTTGCGCCTAAACGTTCAATTTTCAAACCCGCGATTCGAGTTCGGTAGAGATCTAGCACTTCATTATTTAGAGCATTTACCATAAGGCGGATTTGTCGCTTGTGGCCTTGCTCCAAAACACAACTAAACTTAGAAGCCCCAAGTTTTTTAGCCTTGCATGCTTTGGTTACTACTTTATCACCTTTATCTTCCCTGAATATTTCGACACCAGCTTGAAAGTTTTTAATAAAGTCTGGAGCTAGTGGCTCTTTGCAAGTGACTTGATATTCTTTCTCATGTTCAAACTTGGGGTGAGTCAGTTTTTGACTTAAATCCCCATCATTAGTGAGAATAAGCAAGCCGCGAGAGTTTTTATCGAGTCTGCCTACTGGAAATAATCTTTGCTCTTTTAATTCTGGGTGGTGTTCATGCAAGTAGCTGATTATATTCTGCTCTTCATCTTCAGCACAGGTGCAAATTACACCGATTGGTTTGTTAAAGCCGTAATAAAATTTTTCAAGCTCTTGAGCTTTGAATTCAAATTCTTGATCCTTATAAAGGATTAAATCTCCAGCTCTTAGTTCTTGTCCAAGCCGAGCACTCTCGTCATTGATTAAAATCTCTCCGGTATTGATTAATTCATCGACTTTGCGCCGAGAACCGATACCGATCTGAGCCAAAAACTTGTTAACCCTCATGTCTATAGTTTTAGCATATGGAAGCTTCGCTTCCTGCGTACGGAGCAAGCTCCTGCATATGGACTTTGTCCTGCTGTTAGCAGCGAAGCATTTGCAGGGAACGAAGTGACCATATGCAGGAAGAGTAGCTTCCATATGCCATTTCCCAATATGCTAAAATTTCCCCTGAACCAATGTCCGAACTCCAAGAATTCAATTACGACCTCAGCGAACTCCAGACTAGATATGAATCAGTCAAGGAGTATCTTTGACCTTGATTTATTAAAAGAAGAAATTTCACAACTAGAAGCCCAAATGTCAGAGCCTGGTTTTTGGGATAATCAGAGCAAGGCGCAAGCTATTGCTCAAAACTTGGCTAGTAAGAAACAAGAACTTGAAACCTTTAATGCTTGGAATCAAAGATTAATTGATTTACTGGAGCTTGCTGAACTCAGTTTAGAGGCAGAGACTGATGAGAAGCAGCAGTATCAAGTAATGATTCTTGATGAATACAATAAACTTGGTGAGGAGTTTAGGATTTTTGAGTTTCAACGAATGATGTCGGGGGACTACGATAAGTCTGATGCGATTGTGGCAATTAATGCTGGTGCTGGTGGCACTGATGCCCAGGATTGGGCGGAGATGCTTTTGCGCATGTACACTCGCTGGGCTGAAAATATACGTGGCTATCGAGTTGAATTATTAGACCGCTCTGATGGTGAAGAAGCTGGTATTAAATCAGCTAGTATCAAAATTTCAGGTCCTTATGCTTATGGCTATCTCAGTGCCGAAAAAGGCGTGCACCGCCTGGTACGCAAATCACCATTCAAAGCTTCTGCCGATTCAAGACAAACCAGTTTTGCTGGACTTGAAGTGAGTCCGGTGATTCCTGAGATGTCCAAAGTAGTTGAACTTGATGATAAGGATCTTGAGATTGAGACCATGCGTTCAGGTGGGGCTGGTGGACAAAATGTCAATAAATTAGAGACGGCTGTTAGAGTCAAGCATTTACCAACTGGTATTGCTGTTAAATCTAGTCAAGAACGTAGTCAGGTGCAGAATAAAGAACTGGCGCTTGATTTATTACGTTCCAAATTATTAGCTATCCGTGAAGAGGAGCAGAAAAATAAACTAGCTGCACTCAAAGGAGAAGCTGTTTCAGCCAGTTGGGGTAATGCAATACGTTCTTATGTATTGGACGAGGTACGGGTTAAGGATGGTCGAAGTAAGTATGAGAACCGTGATACAGAAGAGGTCTTGAAAGGTAAGATCGAT